>CAZABN010000131.1:0-4752 GCA_964483345.1 uncultured Solirubrobacteraceae bacterium | reverse complement strand
TCGCCGCGAGCGCCGCCGACGGGATCGCGATCGGCGGCTCGCTCGGCCAGGACAAGGACCAGATGTACGGGGTGATCGACTGGAGCACGCGCGAGCTGGAGCGTCTCGCGCCGGAGCGCCCCCGCCACCTGCTCGGCATCGGCGAGGTCGACGACCTGATCCGCGGCGTGGAGCTGGGGATCGACAGCTTCGACTGCGCGATGCCGACGCGCCTGGCCCGCCACGGCACGGCGCTGGTCGCCGATCCGGCAAACCGCTGGCGCCTGCAGGTCGACCGGCCGGCTCATCGAACCGATCCCGCCCCGCTGATCGAGGGCTGCCCCTGCCCGGCCTGCGCGGGCGGCCTCTCGCGCGCCTACCTGCACCACCTGGCGCGCAGCGGCGAGCAGAGCGGCGGGCGCCTGCTCACGCTCCACAACCTCACCTTCATCGCCGCGCTGATGTCGCGCCTGCGCGCCGCGATCGTCGACGGGCGCCTGCGCGAGGTCGCGCGCGACCTGCGGGAGGGTCGTTGACGCTGTTCGGGGCGGTGCATGCACCGCCCCGCGGGAGGGCGCATGCGCCCTCCCGGCGGCTGGGTGCATGCACCCAGCCGAAAAACATTCCCTATGAGGTGTTGCTGTTGATCAGGTCGGTCAGCTGCTGCAGGGCGTCCTGGAAGTTCTTCGAGAAGTGGTCGGGGTGCAGCAGCACGACGGTCGCGTTCGACTGCAGCGAGAGGACGATCACGACGACGACGACGGCGACCAGGACGGCCGCGATCGCCGCCGCGGCGATGCGGCGGTTGCGGACCGGGGAGTGCTCGGGCTCGGGCTCGGGCTCGCGGCGCGGCTGGCCCTGGCGCGGCTGGCGCGGGGTGACGGCGCCGGCGGGCCGGGAGCGCTCGTCGGGCGTGACGCGCGTGCGGTCGTCGGGGGCGATCACGGTCTGGGCGCTCGGGCCGCCGGGGGGGACGATCGCGGTGCCGGAGCCGGGCGGGATGCCGCGTGCTCCCTCCTCGAGCGCGCGCGCCATCTCGACCGCGGTCGGGTAGCGCAGCCGCGGATCGATGCGCAGCGCGACGTCCACGGCCGCGGCCAGCTCGGGGGATACGGCGGCGACCAGCACGTCGAGGCTCGCCGGCGGCTCGCGCTGCTGCTTGATCGCCAGCTCGGTCAGGGAGGCGCCCTCGAACGGTAGGCGGCCGGAGAGCAGCTGGTAGGTGACGACGCCGAGCGCGTAGATGTCGGCCGGCGGTCCGGCCTCCTCGCCGCGCCCCTGCTCGGGGGCGAGGTAGGCGGCGGTGCCGAGCACCGAGCCGATCTGCGTGATGCTCGACTGCTCGGTCGCCTTGGCGATGCCGAAGTCGGCGAGCTTGACCGCGCGGTCGGTTGCGACCAGGAGGTTGCCGGGCTTGACGTCACGGTGGACGACGCCCTTGCGGTGGGCGTAGTCGAGGCCGGCGCACGCCCCGAGCACGATCGGCAGCGTCTCCTCGACCGTCAGCCAGCCGCGGTCGCGCAGGATCTCCGCGCAGGACTGGCCGTCGATGTACTCCATCACGATGTAGTGCTGGTCGCGGTTCTCGTCGAGCCCGGAGTCGAACACCTGCACGATGTTGGGGTGGATCAGCCGCGCCGCCGCGAGCGCCTCGCGCTGGAAGCGCGACACGAAGGCGGGATCGGCGGCGAGGTGCTCGGCCAGCAGCTTGACCGCGACGTAGCGCTCGAGCCGCTCGTCGAACGCGAGATGCACGGTCGACATCCCGCCCGACCCCAGGCGGCTCTCGATCCGGTAGCGACCGGCGACTGTGTTCTCGCGCGCCATCAGTTGCCGATGCTCGCGGCGCCCGTGTTGGCCCCGGTGCCGCCGCTGCCCGCGCCGCCGATGCCGCTGCCGGCGCCCGTCGAGGAGGTCGTGTTGTCGCAGATCGAGGTGCCGCCGCCGGCGCCGGTCGTCGGGTTGCAGGTGGAGCCCGTCGCTCCGGTCGCGCCGGTGGAGGTCGTGCTGGAGCTCGTCGAGCTGGTGGACGTCGAGCTGGTCGAACTGGAGCTGGTCGAGCTCGTGGTGCCGGTCGTGCCGGTCGTGCCGGTCTGCCCGGTCGTGCTGGTGGCCCCCGTGCTCGAGGTCGAGGTCGGCCCCGTCGTCGAGGTCGAGTTGACGCACTCGCGGTGCTCGTCGGCGGCGAGCGTGCTGAGGCCGTGCTGCAGCTGGCTCGCGAGCTTCTGGTTGACGGTGGTGAGCAGGTTGTCGAAGTCGACCTGAGCGGTCGCGAGGTCCGCGCTCGCCGTGCTGCAATCGCCGATCAGGAAGTTGTTGTAGACGTTGGTCAGGTCGCCGTGCAGCGTGCTCGCGCTGTCGACCGGGATCTGGCCGGAGCTCGAGCCGCAGGCGGCGAGCAGCGCCGCGCCGGCGAGCGCCGCAAGGGCGAGCCGGAGCGTTCTCATTGGCCGTACTCCAGGCGCTCGGCCAGCGAGTCCGGCAGGCGCGCGGCGCGGATCGCGCCCGCCGCCCCCGGAATGTCGTATTCGCAGCGCTGGTAGCTGGCGGTCAGCGCGCCCGTGTCGAGCAGCATCCAGGCTGCGCGCGGGTCGCCGTCGCGCGGCTGTCCGACGCTGCCGGGGTTCAGCAGCCACTCGCCGTCGCGGAGGTCCAGCATGCTCTCGGCCCGGCGCGTCTCGCCGGTCGCGGGGTGGCCCTCTAGACGCTCGAACGAAAGCGCGACGTGCGAATGACCGAGCAGGTTGAGCCGATGGCGCGCGGCGTCGAAGCACAGCTCGGCGAGCAGCGCCGAGAGCACGTACTCCCACACCTCGTCGCGCGGGCTGGCGTGATAGAGCCCGATCTCGTCGCGCACCGCCGACGGGCGCAGCGTCGCGAGGAAGTCGCGGTTGGCGGGCGCGATCACGTCCTGCGTCCAGCGCACGGCGATCGCCGCGCCGCGCGAGAAGTCGTCGAGCGGGATCTTGCCGGCGACGGCGAGGTCGTGGTTGCCCGCCAGGCACAGGTCGGTGTTGTCGCGCGCGAGGTCGACGCAGGCGTCCGGGTCGGCGCCGTAGCCGACGAGGTCGCCGAGGCACCACACCTCCGCAACGGAGGCGTCGACGATGTCTTTGAGAACCGCCTCGAAGGCTTGGCGGTTGCCATGTATGTCGGAGATGATTGCGACCTTCATTTGACGGCGTGCAGCAGCCCACGGCGCGGGACGCAACACGCAGTCTTGCAGCCGACGCGCTCCGGCGAGGCGCTGGGAGCGATCCTGCGCGCCGCGCCGGCGGACCGAATAGCCTGGCTCGTCGTGGCCGATGAGCCGACCAGCTCCCGGTGCGGTCGCGGCTGGCCGGCCGCGCTCGCGCTGGCGCTCGCCTCCGGCGAGCTCGCGGTGCTCGCGCTGCGTCCGCGTGACGGCGTGATCGCGGCGCGTCCGGTCGATCCGCTCGCCCACTTCGACGCGCGCGAGATCGCCCGTGCGCGCCGCTACGGCCGCGGCCAGCTCGCCCTGGGCGCCGCCGGCGCGCTGGCGGAGACCTCGCTGCTGATCTGGCTGGTCCGCCGCGGGCGCCGCGGACCCCGCGAGCCGGCGTCGCTGCCGACGGCCGCCGCGCGCGGGGCCGGGCTCTCGCTGGCGCTGATGGCCGCGCCGCTGCCGTTCGGCGCGCTGATGCGCGCCCGCGCCCTGCGCGTCGGCCTCGCCACGCAGTCCTGGCGCGGCTGGGGCGGGGACATCGCGCGCCGCGCCGCGCTCGGCGCCGGCTTCACGGCGGCCGGGGCGGTGATCGTCGCGGCGCTGATGCGCCGCCACGGCGAGGACTGGTGGAAGGCCGCCGCGGCCGGCAGCGTCGCCGTGGCAGTCGTCGTGACCGTCGCCGCGCCGGTCGTGCTGGACCCGATCTTCAACGACTTCGTGCCGCTGCCCGACGGCGAGCTGCGCCGCGAGGTGCTGGCGCTCGCCCAGCGCGCCGGCGTCAGCGTCGGTGAGGTCTTCGAGGTCGACGCGAGCCGGCGCACGAGCGCCGCCAACGCGTACGTGAACGGGCTGGGGATGAGCCGGCGCGTGGTCCTCTACGACACCCTGCTGTCGAGCTTCACGCCCGCCGAGGCGCGGTCCGTCGTCGCCCACGAGCTGGCCCACGTCCGCTACCGCGACGTCCCGCGCGGGCTCGTCTACCTGGCGGTGGTCGCGCCGGCCGCGACGCGCGCGGTGGCGCGCCTCGCGGAGCGCGTCGATCGCTCGGCCACGCCCGGCCTGCCCGCGCTCGCGCTGGCCGGCGGGGTCGTGTCGGGCGCGCTCGGCGTGCTCACGCGCCAGCTGTCGCGCGCGATCGAGCGCCGCGCCGACTCCTTCGCCCTGGCGCTGACCGGCGACGCCGACGCGTTCGTCTCCTTCGAGCGGCGGATCACGGCGCAGAACCTCGCCGACCCCGACCCGCCACGCTGGCTGTCGGCGCTGCTCGGCACGCACCCCTCGATCGTCGAGCGGATCGGGATCGCCGCCGCCTACAGCGAGGGCGGGCGGCCTACTCCTCGCGGTCGCCGGAGGGGCCTTCGAACTCCGGCAGGTTCTTGATCCCCTCGCGTGCCTCCCACCGCGAGTAGTTGTCCTCGAGCACGTCGAGCAGCTCCTTCATGAAGCGCGGCGACATGCTCACCCGCGAGACGATCGTCCCCGGGATCTCGCCGGTCTCGACCTCGTGGTGCACGCGCGCGAAGCTGATCGTGAACTCGTAGTCGGTGTGGCTGACGTTCGCGAAGTTCGCGTAGACGCCGGCCATC
>CAZABN010000130.1:0-4757 GCA_964483345.1 uncultured Solirubrobacteraceae bacterium | reverse complement strand
ACGACCGCCGAGGCGCTCTACGTCGGGCTGGTCACCGACACCGGGCGCTTCTCCTACGAGAGCACGACGCCGCGGGCGCATCTGATGGCGGCGGAACTGATCGGGGCGGGCGTCGACGTCGGCCGGCTCTACCGCCAGATCTACGAGGACACGCCGCTCGCGAAGCTCGAGCTGCTGGGCCGCGCCCTGGCCAGCGCGCGGCGCTTCGAGGACGAGCGCCTGATGGTCGCCGTGCTGACCGGCGCGGACTTCGCCGCGACCGGCGCCGACGACAGCTACGCGGAGGGGATCGTGGACTACCTGCGCGCGGTCAAGGACACGAAGGTGGCGGCGCTGATCCGCGAGGTCTGCGCCGGCTGCCGGGCGGGGGCGCGCAAGGTCTCGCTGCGCGCGAGCGACGACGACGTCGACGTCTCGGCGATCGCGCGGGCGTTCGGCGGCGGCGGGCACCGCCGCGCCGCGGGCTTCACCAGCGACCTGCCGGCGAGCGAGCTGATCGACGCGATCCGCGCGCGGATTTGACGGCGCCGGAGCTCCCTTCGGGGATCCTCCGGGCCGACAAGCCGGCGGGACTCAGCTCGCATGACATGGTCGCCCGCGCGCGCCGCGCGCTCGGGCTGCGGCGCGTCGGCCATGCGGGCACGCTCGACCCGTTCGCGACGGGCCTGCTGATCGTGCTGGTGGGCCGCGCGACGCGGCTCGCGCGCTTCTTCACGCCGCTGCCGAAGACCTACGAGGTGGTGGCCCAGCTCGGCGCCACCTCCTCGACCGGGGACCCGGAGGGTGTGATCACGCGGACCGGTGTCGTGCCGGACACGCTCACCCTGCCGCTCGGCCGCCTGCTCCAGCGCCCGCCCGCCCACTCGGCGGTGAAGATCGGCGGCGAGCGCGCCTACGTGCGCGCGCGCCGGGGGGAGGACGTGCAGACCGCCGAGCGCGAGGTCACCGTGCACGAGTCGAGCCTGCTGTGGCGCGAGGGCGAGCGGGTGGGACTGCGGTTCGTCTGCTCCTCCGGCACCTATGTGCGCTCGCTCGTCGCCGCGCTCGGCGACGCCTACTGCCTGGAGCTGCGGCGGCTCGCGATCGGGCCGTTCGAGGTCGAGGGGGCATGGCCGGGGGAGGGCGTCGCGGTGCCGGAGGACCTGCCCGCCGCCTGGTCGCGCTTCGCGCCGGTGCTGACGCTCGATGAGCCGCAGGCCCGCGCCGCGGCGCACGGTCGGCCGCTGGCGGGGCGCGGGCTGGACGGCCCGGTGCTGCTGGTGGACGGCGCCGGCGACGCCGTTGCGGTGGCCGCCGAGCGCGACGGCGCGCTGGCGGTCGAGGTTGGCCTGCGCGGATAGGCTTCGCCCCGTATGCGCCTGACCGAATACGAGGACGCGGGGCCGGGCGCGGGCGCGCTCGCCGTCGGCACCTTCGACGGCGTCCATCTCGGTCACCGCGAGGTGATCGAGGGCGCCGACACGGTGCTCACCTTCGAGCCCCACCCGGTCGCGGTGATCGCGCCCTCGCACATGCCGAAGCTGCTGACCCCGCTGGCGCGCAAGGCCGAGATCATCGCCACGCTTGGCGTCGACGAGCTGATCGTGATCCGCTTCGACGCCGCCTTCGCCGCGCGCAGCGCCGCGCGCTTCATCGACGAGGTGCTGGTGGCGAAGCTCGCCGCGCGCAGCGTGTCGGTCGGCGAGAACTTCCGCTTCGGCGCCGGCGCGGCGGGCGATGCGGCGATGCTCGCCGCCGACGGGCGCTTCGAGGCGCGGGTGGTGGCGCTGCGAGAGCTCGACGGCGAGATCGTGTCCTCGAGCCGGATCCGCTCGCTGATCGCGGCCGGCGAGGTCGCGCGCGCCGGCCGCCTGCTCGGCGCTCCCCACGAGCTGCGCGCTGTCGTCGTCGGCGGCGACCGCCGCGGACGCGAGCTGGGTTTCCCGACCGCGAACATGATCCCGCCGGAGGGTCTCGCCTGCCCCGGTCACGGCGTCTACGCGTGCCTCGCGAACGGCCTGCCGGCGGCCGTCAACATCGGCGTGCGCCCGACCTTCGGCAGCGGCCGCGCGGAGCTGATCGAGGCCCACCTGATCGACTTCGACGGCGACCTCTACGGCAGCGAGCTGCGGCTGCGCTTCCTCGAGCGCCTGCGCGGCGAACGGCGTTTCGCGAGCGCCGAGGAGCTGGTCGCGGCGATGCGCGACGACGTCGAGCAGGCGCGCGCGATCTGCGCCGCCGAGCTTGACGCGACGGTCGGTCTGCTACCGTTTCGGGCCGTCGATGACCCTGACAACTGAACGCAAGCGCGAGCTCACCGCGCAATACGGCGCCAACGAGCGCGACACCGGCAACGTCAAGGTCCAGATCGCGCAGCTCACCGAGCGCATCAACCAGCTGACGGAGCATCTGCGCGAGCACAAGCGCGACCACCACTCGCGGCGCGGCCTGCTGATGCTGGTCGGCAGCCGCCGGCGCTTCCTCAACTACCTCCAGCGCAACGACCTCGAGGGCTACCGCGACCTGATCAAGGCTCTCGGGCTGCGCAGGTGAGTGTGCTCGCGCCGGGCACGCCGGCGCCGGAGTTCACGCTGATCGACGAGGACGAGCAGGCGTTCACGCGCGCGGACCTGCTCGGGCGAACGAGCGTGCTCGTCTTCTACCCCTACGCCTTCACCTCCGTCTGCAGCGACCAGCTCACGCTCTACGAGGAGGTACTGCCGGACCTCGCGGAGCGCGGCGCGACGCTGTACGCGATCTCGGCCGACGCGATCCACTCGCAGATCGCCTTCAAGGCGAAGCTCGGCTCCACGATCGCCCAGCTGTCCGACTTCGAGCCGAAGGGAGCGACCGCGCGGGCGTTCGGCGTGATGCACCCCGACGGCCACCCGCAGCGCGCGCTGGTGATCGTCGGCCCGGACGCCGTCGTGCGCTGGAGCTACCAGGCGCCGTCGATCGGCGATCTGCCGGGCGCGAACCTGATCTTCGACGGGCTCGACGAGCTCGAGCAAAAGCTTTAGGGGAACTTTTTCCGGGTGGGTGCATGCACCCACCCGCGGAGCGGTGCATGCACCGTTCCGGGGAGCGGTGCATGCACCGCTCCCTCACGTCTGTAGCGTAGAAGCGAAGTGAGCGATCTCCGCAGCGCGCCGGTGCCGCCGCTCGACGGCGCCGATCATGTCCGTGGCGAGCCCTCCTGGCCGCTGGTGATCCTCTACGCCGACTTCACCTGCCCGCGCTGCGCGCTCGCGCACGCGCGGCTGCGCGAGGCGCCGCTGCGGATCGCGTTCCGTCACTTCGCGATCGCCGCGAAGCATCCGCGCGCGGTGCCGCTGGCCTGCGCGGCCGAGGCGGCCGCCCTGCAGGGGCGCTTCTGGGAGTTCCACGACGCGCTGTTCGCCGATCCCGCGCACAGCGACGATCCGCACCTGTGGGCGCACGCCAGCGCGCTCGGCCTGGAGCTCGAGCGCTTCGAGCGCGACCGGCGCTCGCCGGAGCTGGTGGCGCTGGTGCGCGAGCAGACCCGCGCGGGGATGCGCGCCGGCGTCGCGGTCACACCGACGCTGATCGCCGGTGGGGTGCTGGAGCCCGGTGCACCCGGCGCCGAGCTGATCACCCGCCTGACCGGGTACGATCAAGGCAACCCTTAACAGGAAAAGACCAGCAAGCTCCGCCGCCGAAGGCGGACAGGAAGGTAATTACATGAGTAGTGACAACGTCACCCGGCTCTCCGTGGAGATCGCCGGGAGCGAGATCTCGTTCGAGACCGGACGGATCGCAAAGCAGGCCGGCGGGGCCGTCGTGGTCCGCCAGGGCGACACGATGGTCCTCGCGACCGCGACCGCCGGAAACCTCCGCGACACCGATTTTCTGCCGCTCACCGTCGACGTCGAGGAGCGGATGTACGCCGCCGGCAAGATCCCCGGCTCGTTCTTCAAGCGCGAGGGACGCGCGGGCGAGAAGGGCACGCTGACCGCGCGCATGATCGACCGCCCGATCCGGCCGCTCCTGCCCAAGAGCTGGCGCTACGAGACGCAGATCGTCGCGATGCCGCTGTCGGTGGACCACGTCCACCCCTACGACATCCTCGCGATGAACGGCGCGTCGGCCGCGCTGATGATCTCCGACATCCCGCTCGCGACCCCGGTGGGGGCGGTGCGGATCGGCAAGATCGACGGCAACTTCGTCGTCAACCCGCGCGAGGAGGACCTGCTCGGCGTGAGCGAGCTCGAGCTGACCGTCGCCGGGACCGAGGACGCGATCCTGATGGTCGAGGCCGGCGCGCGGGAGATCCCCGAGGCCGAGATCCTCGACGCGCTCGACATCGCCCACGGCGAGATCCGCAAGCTCTGCGCGCTGCAGCGCGAGCTGGCCGCGAAGGTCGGCAAGGCCAAGCTCGAGGTCGTCGTGCCGGTGGTCGACGCCGCGCTGGCGGACGCCGTGCGCGCCGCCCACGGCGCCGCGCTGGACGCCGCCACGCAGGTGGCGGACAAGCTCGAGCGCCAGGCCGCCACCAAGGCCGTCGAGGCCGCGGTGCTGGAGCAGTTCTCCGGTGACCCGGGCAGCGAGGATCACGCCGAGCGCCGCGCCGCCGCGGCGCTGGTGTTCGACAAGCTCGAGCGCTCGATCATCCGCGAGCGCATCGCCGTGCACAAGAAGCGCCCCGACGGCCGCGCGACCGGTGAGATCCGCGAGATCACGATCGAGGTCGGCGTGACGCCGCGCACGCACGGCTCGGCGCTCTTCACGCGCGGGCAGACGCAGGCGCTCAGCGTCGT
>CAZABN010000129.1:0-4772 GCA_964483345.1 uncultured Solirubrobacteraceae bacterium | reverse complement strand
TGCGCCGCGGCTCGCGCACCAGCAGATTGCGCATCGTGCCCTGGCTGTACTCGGTGGCGAAGGCGCCGGCGAAAAGGCACAGCGCGACGATCCCGATCAGGGTGCTGATGTCGGTGACGCCGTGAACCAGGCCCGTCGGCTGCTCCAGCTCGAAGAAGCTGATGCGGCCGCGCCGCAGCGGGAACAGGGTGGGGTTCTTGACGGCCCGCTCGATCGTGAAGATCGTGGCGATCAGGGCGAAGAAGAGGCCGCCGCCAAGCCCCCACAGCAGCATCGCCCGCCGGCGCAGCTTGACCCACTCGCTGGAGTACGCGCCGAGCATCAGGCGTCCTCGCCGCTCTGCTCGGGCTCGTTTTCGGTGATCGCGAAGAACGCCTCCTCGAGCGACGCGCGACGCACCGTCAGCCCGCGCAGCGTGATCCCCGCGGCCATCGCCTGGCGGTTCAGCTCCGGCGCCCACTCCTCGGGCGCCTGGACGTGGACCTGGTCGCCCTCGACCCGCGCCGGGCGGCCGGCGGCGACGCACAGCGCGACCAACGCCGCCGCGTCGGCGGGATGCTCCGGGGTCGCGATGATGTCCGACTGCTGCGCGTCGATCAGCCCTTCGACGCCGCCCTGGAAGACGATCCGGCCCTTGTCGATCATCACGAGGTGGTCGCAGACCGCCTCGATCTCGGCCAGCAGGTGGCTCGACACGAAGACCGAGATGCCGCGGTCGGCGAGCCCGCGGATGACCGCGCGCATCTCCCGGATGCCCGCCGGGTCAAGGCCGTTCGTCGGCTCGTCGAGGATGCAGAGCTCGGGGTCCGGCAGCAGCGCCGCGGCGACGCCGAGGCGCTGCTTCATCCCGAGCGAGTAGGCGCGCACGAAGTCGTTGGCACGGTCGCTCAGCTCGACCATCGCGAGCACCTCCGAGATCCGCCCCGAATCGATGCGGCCGAGTCGCGTCAGCACCTCGAGATTGCGTCGACCCGAAAGGGTCGGATAAAAAGAGGGCGCCTCGATCAGCGCGCCGACCCGGCCGAGGTAGGACGCCGGATCGGTGATCGGCCGCCCGAGCACCTCCCCCGTGCCGGCGGTCGGGTGGCAGAGGCCCAGCAGCAGCTGGATCGTCGTCGTCTTGCCGGCGCCGTTGGGACCGACGAAGCCGCTGACCACTCCGGCGGGGAGATCGATGTCAACGGAGTCGACGGCGAGACGCTGACCGAAGCGCTTCGTGAGTCCGCTGGTGACGACGCTGGAGCTCAAGGCCGCCGAACGCTACCGGGGATTCCTAATGAACGGGTTAGCGTTCGCGTGCCGGCGCGGCGCGGCGCGGCGGGCTACTGCCAGATCTTGACGGACTGCAGCTGCATCGAGGCGGGCAGCGCGGTCGATGAGTTCGGCCCGCCGCCCCACTCGCTGGGACCGGCAACCGCGAGATCCGCGATCAGGTACATCGACTGCGTGTTGAAGTTCCAGGTCTGGCCTGCCGCCTGTGCCTGCGCCTGTGAGTACTGGGCGTAGGCGACGCCGTCGATGGCCCAGGTGAGCAGCCCCGGCTGCCAGATCAGCTGGTAGTCGTGCCAGCCGGTTGCGTCGGAGGTGAGTGACCCAGCCTGGGTCTCGCCCCAAAGCTGCGTGCTCCCGCTCCAGGCGTGCGCGCTGCCGTAGACGGTGCGCAGGTTGCCAAGGAGCTGCTCGGCGACGTCGATCTCACTCGTCGTCGAGGAGCCGGAGTTGAGCATCCAGAACCCGGACCACAGCCCCTGGCCGGCGGGCATCTTCGCGCGGTAGTCCACGATGCCGTACTGGAAGGAGTAGCCGCCACCCGCGGTCGAGATCCAGCCGGACTCATAGGGGAAGCCGTCGGGGCTGGCATGTTGGATCGCCGTCAGCGCCGCGGACGAGCCGGTCATGCTGACCTGCGAGGACATCCACTCCGTCGCCGCGAAGCCCCAGTTGAACTTGTTGCCGGCGGACCAGCCCGCCGGCAGGCTCGAGCCGTTGAACTCGAAGTCCTTGGCAAGGGTGGAGTAGGTCGTCACGGACGCGAACCCGTGGGGAAGGGTGATCGCCGGCGGGGCCGTCGATCCGGAGGAGCCGGTTGAGCCGGAGGAGCCGGAGGAGCCCGAGGAACCGGTGGAGCCGGAGGAGCCCGAGGAGCCGGACGAGCCCGTTGAGCCGGACGAGCCCGTTGAGCCGGACGAGCCCGCTGAGCCCGAGGAGCCCGTGGAGCCCGAGGAGCCGGAGGAGCCCGTTGAGCCGGACGAGCCGGACTTGCCGCTGGAGCCGCTTGCGCCCGTGGAGCCGCTGGAGCCGGTTGAACCGCCGGTCGAGTCGGTCGAGCCAGTCGAGCCGGTCGAGCCGCCCGTGCTACCCGAGCCCGTGCTACCCGTGCCGGTCGAACCGGAGGAGCCGGTCGGGCCGCCCGTGCTCCCCGAGCCGGTCGAGCTCGAGGAACCGCTGGAGCCGGAGGAACCGCTGGAACCCGATGAACCGTGCGAAGCCGACGAACCGCTGGAGCCGGCGGTGACGCCTGCTCCCGAGCCTGCCCCCGTGCCGAAGAAGCCCGGGTACAGACCGATCAGGGCACCCCAGCTGCCGAGGACTGCCGGCGTCGAGGGCGCAACACGCAGGAGCGTGACGCTGAAGTCGGGCATCGCGCGCTCGGCGAACGCTCGAATCACCAGCGAGCGTCCGCGGATCGGCACCCGGACATGGACGACCGTGCGTTGACCGGGCGTGACCCTGGTCACACGGCGTGCCCCCGAGCCGAACTGTAGATCCACGACACCCGAGGCCTTGGCCGCGGACTCGACGCTGACCGACACGTCGAAAACGCCCGCTGAGCTGACGCGCTCGCGCAGAAGCAGCGACGAATGCGACCGTGTCTGGACGGCGCCGGCACCCGATGCGGGCGCCGTGAGCGCGGTCGCACCCACCGGCAGTGCCACCCCAGCGAAGACGAGAGCCCCGAGAACTTCGAGTGTGGATCTCCGGGGTAGCACACCATTCGCATCGGTCCCATCCTTGAGCGGTGCAACGAATGCTGCATAGCGTGGACCCGTGTACTAGCGTGCGGACGAGCGATCCAGTGCGGCTGCGCAAACGGTGGATGCGCAAGCGGTGAGAGCGTCCGCTCGAACCGGTCGCCTCTCCCGGATCGGTGGGCGTGGTTGGGGGTCGCCCGTGCCGTGATCGCTTCGGCCGGCGGCTCCGCGAGCGCTCGCCGATCTGGCGAACGCGTGCGCGCGTGCCGGGCCGCGGCGCCCCGCGAGCCGGGGCTCGGGTTCGCTCAGTGCTTCTTCGGCTTGGAGATCGGCGCGAGGTTCGCGATCTGCAGGCCGCCGCTGGTTTGGAAGGCTATGAACCCCCCACCCTTCGCGTTCATCGCGAGGGCGGCGGTGCCGCCGTAGCCTCCGCCGATCTTGGCGACCTTGGTCGCGCCGCTGAACTTCGCGCCCCCATCCTTCGAGGTCCAGAGCCGCATCACCGTTCCGCCGGCGCCGAACTCGGGCCACACCACGCCGAGTTCGCCGGTCTTGGCGTTCTCGTTGATCGTGCCGCCGGCGTTCAGCGACGTGTTGTTCTGGCGGTCGACGGCGAGCGAGGCGGGCGCGCCGAACTGGCCCGTGGCCTGGTCGTAGGGCAGCACGCGCAGCACGGAGGGCCGGCCGATGAGACCCTCGGTGACGTAGCCGTAATAGGCGAGGAAGAGTCCCTTCGGGCCGCCGGCGAGCGCCGGCAGGTAACCGGGCCCGACGAGCGTCGCCGAGCTCGCCCAGGCGTCGGACAGCGCGGCGACCGAGGCGCTGGCGACGGTCTGGCGGAAGTAGTAGACGGTGTCCGGGCTCCCCAGCTGCCCGGTGCCGAGCGTCGAATAGGCCTCGAGCGGGTATCCGTCGGGCTGCTCACCGAGCGCGGCGGTGCCGACCGGCGGCGTCGCGGGGAGTGCGAACGAGAACGAGGTCGCCTCGCCGCCGGAGGCGAGGTTGCTCGGCAGCCAGGAGTAGCCGAGTCCGGGACCGGCCGAGGCGATGTCGAAGTACGCGACCGGCGGCGTGGCGGTGATCGACGGCTCCGCCGGGTCCAGCAGGATGTCGGCAACGGTCTTGCCGCCTGCGAAATCGCCCGCAACCGTGACGTCGACGGGCGCGCCGAAGCTCTGGCCGCCGTCCGTCGAAAGCCAGTACACGATGTCTCCGAGACCGGCACGCGGCGCAACGACCCAAACCTGGTTGGCGGCGCCGAGCACCGCGAACGGCTGGTCGGGCTGGCCGTTGCTCAGGTTGGCCGACGGCAGCGGCAGGTTGATCGCGCCCGCGCAGCGTCCGTTGGCCGGGATCTTGCAGAACATCACGAGATCGGGTGACCCATGGCGCAGCCAGGCGATGTATCCGTTGCCGGCGGCGTCGACGACGATCTGGCCACCCGAGTCGGCGTTGGCGTCGAGGGTATAGAGGTTCTTCGCCAGCGCCGGCGCGGCGGCGAGCAGGCACGCAACCGTCACGCTGGCGGCGATGGCGGGCGTGAGTGCGCGCCGGAGCCTCGCTCCACTGCGCGTTGTTCGCGCGAGGTCCTTCAGGATCTCTGCTCGCATGGCGCCTCCCCCTCGACCTTGGCGGCGATGCGGGCGCGGTTGGGGCCGGGCCCGACGCCGGCAACAGAGTAGCGAATCGCCGGGCGAGAACCGCGACACGCGCGGGGGTTCTGCGCCCGCTGGGCCGCGGTTGACGGGCGAGCGCGATGGGCCGGCCAGGACTCGAACCTGGGCGCTGCGGATTATGAGT
>CAZABN010000128.1:0-4772 GCA_964483345.1 uncultured Solirubrobacteraceae bacterium | reverse complement strand
TTAAATGTGCAAGACCTCCGAGAGGGATCAAGAGGGTTCGCGGAGGCCTTGCACGGGGGGAGGAGAGGAAACCACAGGCTAAGCCGTAATCAGTGGTATGTCCAATACTCATTTTTTCTCGCTGTGAGTCGTTCTAACAATCAGTTTTTCTCTGCGCTAGGGTCTGCCCGAGCAGCTCGACCGCAAGCGAACTGAACTGAGATCCCGTGACAGATGAGGCCACCACCGTCATGGTCTGCTACGACGGCTCGGAGCGCGCCGCTCACGCCGTCGCCGTGACCGCAAAGCTCTTCCCGGGCGCGCACGTTCACGTGCTCAACGTCTGGGAGCCGATCGAGCGGATCGTCGCGCGCTACTCAGCGCTCGGCCCGTACTTCGGCGACGGCGTCGGCGACGCCGACGCCGGGCTCGAATCCGACTCCGCCGGCATCGCCGCCGCCGGCGTGAAGATCGCAACCGACGCCGGGCTCGACGCGACGCCGCACACGGCGACGCTGCACACCTCCGTCTGGGAGGCCGTGGTCGGAGCCGCGGACGAGCTCGATGTCGACGTGATCATCACCGGCACACGCTCCCTGCACGGGATGCGCGAGGTGCTCTCGAACGCGCTCTCGCACGCGCTGATGCAGAACAGCAAGCGCCCGGTGCTCGCGATCCCGATGCCGCACTCCCACCACAGCGACTGACGCCTGCGCGGGCGCCTGCCGCCGCCCTGTGCTAGAAGTTAGGCGTCCCTAACTCCGGGGACGTTGGCTGGAAGGGTCCATGAGCTTCGCCGAAACGACCTTGCTCGGCGCGATCGCCGGCATCACGATCTACCTCGGCCTGCCGGTCGGGCGCCTGCAGCGGATCGACGACCGCCTGCGCGTCGGCCTGGCGATGTTCTCGGCGGGCATCCTCGCGTTCATCTTCATGGACGTAACCACCAACGCCCAGTCGATCATCGCTGCGACGCTCGGCCAGTTCAAACACGGCCGAACGGGCTTCGGGCACGTCGTCTGGCTGTTCGCGCTGCTCGCCGTGGGCTTCATCGCCGGGACCGCCGGGATCGCCGGCGCAGAACGGCGGATGCGCGGCCGCCACCGCACGGTGAGCGCCCCGATCGCGGGGGCTGCGGCCGCCGCGATCGCCGTCGACGACGGCGCGCTGCGCCAGGCGGACGCCGCGCTGCTGCGCGCCAGCGCGCTGCGCACGGGGATGACGATCGCCGTCGCGATCGGCCTGCACAACTTCGCCGAGGGCCTGGCGATCGGCGTCTCGGCGCGGGCCGGAGCGATCGGCCTCGCAACCGTGCTGATCATCGGCTTCGCGCTGCACAACGCCACCGAGGGGTTCGGCATCGTCGGCCCACTCGGCGACGTGCGACCGTCCTGGAGGTGGCTCGGAGCCGCCGGGCTGGTCGGCGGCGGACCGACGTTCCTCGGCGCGATGCTCGGCTACCAGGTCCACTCCGGTCCGCTCGAGCTCTGCTTCTACGCCCTCGCCGGCGGCGCGATCCTCTACGTCATCGGCGAGATCTGGGCCGGCGTGCGCCGCTTCAACCACCGCGAGCTCGGCCTCTACCTGCTCGCCGCCGGTTTCCTGCTCGGCGTCGCCACCGACCTGATCGTCAGCTACGGCGGAGCGTGAAGGCCGGCGTCGCCGCCAACACGGCGTGACCGCCGCGCGCCGTGGCAGCGGCGCCGGTCTTACGCACGCCAGGCGAAGACCCCTGCCGTGGGCAGAGGCTCGCGCTAATCGGGGCGCCCGGATTTGAACCGGGGACCTCACCGACCCGAACGGTGCGCGCTACCAGGCTGCGCCACGCCCCGACGAACGGGCGGAGTATCCCACAGCGGTGGCGTCCGCTACCGTGCGGAAGCATGGCGCTGCTGGCGGAGATGCTCGCCGAACTCGACCGGCTGCTCGAACCGGAGGCCTTCGCGGACTACTGCCCCAACGGGCTGCAGGTCCAGGGCCGCGATCAGGTCACGCATGTCGCGACCGGTGTTTCGGCGAGCCTGGAGCTCTTCGAACGCGCGATCGACACCGGGGCGCAGCTGATCGTGACCCATCACGGCCTCTTCTGGCAGGGCGACGATCCGCGGATCGTCGGCGCGCTACGCGACCGCCTGCGGGTCCTGCTGGACGCCGATGTCAGCCTCGCCAGCTACCACCTGCCGCTCGACGCCCACCTCACGGTCGGCAACAGCGCGCTGATCGCCGCCGGCCTGGGGCTCGGGGATCCGCGGCCGTTCGGCCGCCACGCTGGACGCGATGTCGGCGTGCGGGCGAGCTACCCCGGCGACGGGATCGCGATTGAGGAGCTCGTCGCGCGGGTGACCGAGCTGACCGCACGCGAGCCGCTCGCGTTCCTCGGCGGGCCGCCGCGGGTGCGGGGCGTGGGGATCGTGTCGGGCGGCGGCGCCCGCAGCGTGCACGAGGCGATCGAGGCCGGGCTCGACGCGTTCATCACCGGTGAGCCCGCCGAATGGGCGCGCGCGATCGCCCGCGAGCGCCGCATCCACTTCATCGCCGCCGGGCACCATGCCACGGAGACGTTTGGCGTGCGCGCGCTGGGGCAACATCTGGCCACGCGCTTCGATCTCGAGCACACCGATGTCCGAGTGGAGAACCCGGTCTAGAAGCTTTTGCGAAATCGCTTGTATCCGTCCTGGCGAAGAGGTATATCTAGACGCGGTCACGATCACAGGAGGGACGCACCGATGGCGAATCACCTGACGCCCACGGAGCTCGCGCGCGAAGCAGGCCTGGAACGCCGCGAAGTGATCTCGAAGTGCATGGAGATGGGCGTCCCGATCTTTCAAGGTCGGATCGACAAGGCCCTGTTTCTGGAGAACCTGCGGCGCCTCGCCGTGGTCCGCCAGCCGGTCGAGGCGTAGCTATCCCTGACGCTCACGTGCCGGTGAGCCGGCACGTGAGCCCTGGGGTGCCGCCCACCGCCCTGGCCCCGGCTGAGCTGTTCGCGCCCCGCTCGATCCTCCGTTCGGGCCTGCCTGCTCCCGTGGCCGTGGGCCGGGCTGTGCCCGGCCCACCGTCCGGGCACTCCCGCCTGCGCAGCGGCGCACGCCGGCCGCGCTGACGCTCAGGCGCCGCCGGACTGGCGCAGCAGTGCGCCGGTGGTCTGCTCGAAGATCCGCCGCCAGCCCTGGCTACGCTCCTTCTCCGGAGCGAAGTGCTCCAGCACGCCGCGCACGCGGTCGGCGGAGATCTCGACGCCGTGGCGCGCGCACACCTCCTTCAGGTGGTCGTAATCGCCGGCCAGCTTGTGCGTGATCGAGCGAAAGCCGTGCTTGGCGATCTCGATCCGCGCGGAGTAGCTCATCAGCGAGGTCTCGAACATCAGCCGGTCGTCGCGGTCGGGTTCGATCAGCACGATGTCGACGCCGGGAAAGCGTGCCGCCCAGGTCTCCCGACGCTCGTGCAGGCGCTGATGGGCCAGCAGCTTGAACGACTGGTAGGCGACCTGTGAGAAGCCGAAGTCCGAAACGCGGCGGCGGCGTGCGGGCCCCTCGTTGCTGAAGGGGACCAGCGGGTTGACGACCACGATCAGCGTCGCGCCGTGCGCCGCCGCGACATCGAGGTTGGTGGTCGAGACGATGCCGCCGTCGATCAGCTCGCGATCGCCGATCCGCACCGGCGCGTAGAGCACCGGCAACGCGGTCGAGGCGCTGACGGCGCGCGAGATCGCGATCTCATCCCAGCCCGGCTCGCCGAAGACGATCCGTTCGCAGCTGTCGAGATCGGTCGCGACGATGTAGAGCTCGCGCGCGAGCGTGCGAAAGTCGTCGGAGCGCTCGGGGTGAGCCAGCACCTCGCTCATGTAGCGCTCGATCCCCCGCGTCGTGGCGAAGCCCGCCGGCAACGAGTCGGCGAAGTCGAGCATCGCATCGATCAGGGCGCCGCCGCCGCGGGCGGTGGCGAGCTGGTAGGAGAGCTCGAGCAGGTGGCGTGGCAGCCCGACGGCGCTGCGCAGCAGTCCCGCCAGATTGGGCGGCAGCAGCATCCCGGCGTCGAGGTCGTGGAAGGCGGCCGGGCGCTCGCCGAGCACGACCTGCATCATCTCCTCCGACGTGACGCCGTTCGCCGCGAGCGCCGCCACGAACGAGCCGGACGAGGTCCCCAGGTAGACGTCGAACTGGTTGACCGACATGTTCACGGCGAGCAGGTCAAGCGCCCGCAGCGCGCCGACCGAGTAGACGCCGCCCGTCACGCCGCCGCCGCCGAGAACGAGCGCGACCTTCGACGCCCCGCCGCGATCGGCGGCCCGCTTGACCGGCTCGAGAGGGACGAGCGTACCCATCGTCGACCGCGATTCTACGCCGCGCACGCGACTATCCTTGACAGCGCGTGCGAGCTCGCTCGACGATCAAGACCCTCGCGCTGGTCGCCGCCCTCGCGCTCGGTCCCGCCGCCGCGATGGCGGCCTCGACGAGTGGTGCGACAGGGCCGCCAGCCAACGGCGGCACGCCCGCGCCGACCGGCAGGACCGGCACCACGGGCGCGACCGGGGCGACCGGCAAGACCGGGCCGACCGGGAAGAAGGGCCCTACGGGCCGGACGGGGCCGACCGGCACGACCGGCCCGACCGGGCACGGCCCGCCGCTGCCGGCGGCCGAGGTCGCGCGACTGCGCGCCGTGATGGCCACGGCGATGAAGCCGCTCGGAGGCCACTCCGGAGCCTACGTCGTGGACCTCGCCAACGGCGAGGTGCTGTTCGACGACGACGGCTCGGTGCCGCGCAACCCGGCGTCGGTCGAGAAGCTCTACAC
>CAZABN010000127.1:0-4813 GCA_964483345.1 uncultured Solirubrobacteraceae bacterium | reverse complement strand
GGCAGCTTCGGCAGCTCCTGCGGCGGCGCGATCACGTCGATCTCGTTGGCGAGCAGGCGGAAGCGGTCGCCCAGGTCGAGCATCGAGAACATGAACGCGGGCCCGGGCGCCGCGTCGAAGACGAGCCGGACCGGGTCCTCGCGCGCGCCGATCGAGAGCGGATGGATCTCGCAGCGCGGCCGGGCAGCCGCGATCGACGGGCAGACCTCGAGCATGTGCGAGCCCAGTACCAGCGGCACCTCGCCGGCGAGGTCGTAGGTGTAGTCCTCCATGAACGAGGTTCCTCCCGCCAGCCCCGTCGCCATCAGCTTGACGATCCGCACGAGCGCCGCGATCTTCCAGTCGCCCTCGCCGCCGAAGCCGTAGCCGTCGGCCATCAGCCGCTGCACCGCGATCCCCGGCAGCTGGCGCAGGCCGTGCAGCTCCTGGAAGTTGTCGGTGAAGGCGCCGTAGCCACCGGCGCCGAGGAACTCGCGCAGCGCCGCCTCGATCCGCGCCGCGACCACCAGCGACTCCCGGCGCTCACCGTCGCTGCGCAGCTCCGCCGCCAGCTCGTAGCTGTCCTCGTACTCGGCGATCAGCGCCTCGACCGTGTCGTCGCCGAGCGCCTCCATCACCTCGACGAGGTCGCCCACGCCGAAGCCGCTGACCGTGATGCCGAGGCGCAGGTGCGCCTCGACCTTGTCGCCCTCGGTCACCGCGACGTCGCGCATGTTGTCGCCGAGCCGCGCGACGGTCAGCTGCCCGGCCTCGTGCCAGCCGCACGCCGCGCGCGCCCAGTGGCCGATCCGGGCGAGCGTCGCCTCGTCGGACCAGTGGCCGGCGACGGTCTTGCGCGCCAGCCGCATGCGCGTCTCCAGGAACGCGAACTCGCGGTCGCCGTGCGCGGACTGGTGCGTGTTCATGTACTGCATGTCGATCTGCGCCCACGGCAGCGCGCGGTTGAACTGGGTGTGCAGGTGCAGCAGCGGCTTGTCGAGGACGCTCAGCCCGGCGATCCACATCTGCGCCGGCGAGAAGGTGTGCATCCAGAGGATCAGGCCGACGCAGTCGTCGGCCGCGTTGGCCTCCAGGCACAGCCGCCGGATCGCCTCCGGCGTGGTGGCCGTCGGGCGCAGCACGACGCGGACCGCCAGCGCGTCCGCGGCGTCGAGCGCGCCCGCGATCTCGCGCGCGTCGGCGGCGACGGTGGCCAGCACCTCCTCGCCGTACATCTCCTGGCTGCCCGCCACGAACCACAGTTCGTACTGCCCCAACGGCTTCGAACCGGCGCTCATCCTGGAACCTCCCCGTTCGGCCGCGCGCGGTGCGTGCGCTGGCCATAGACGTTCTGATAGCGGTCGTGGAGCGCGTCGATGTCGGCCTGGTCGAGGCGCGCCGGCGCGCCGAGCGAGCCGGCGAGCAGCACCGTGCGCGCGACGTCCTCGCACATCACCGCCGACTTGACGGCGTCGCGGGCGCTCGCGCCGACCGTGAAGACGCCGTGGCTGCGCATCAGCACAGCCGGCGAACGGCTGCCGCGCAGGGTCTCGACGATCCCCACGCCGATCTCCTCGCCGCCGATCCGCGCGAACGGGCCGACCGGGATGTCGCCGCCGAACTCGTCCGCCATCGCCGTCAGCACGCACGGGATCGCCCGCCCGTGAACCGCCCACGCGGTCGCGTACGGGCTGTGGGTGTGCGCGACGGCGCCGACCGCGGGCATCGCCCGGTAGACGTACGCGTGCGTGGCGGTGTCGCTCGACGGCGAAAGCTCGCCCTCGACGACGTTGCCAGCCAGGTCGACGAGCACCATCGACTCGGCGCTCAGGTCGTCGTAGGCGACGCCGCTCGGCTTGATCACGAACAGCTCGCGCTCCGGCACGCGGGCCGAGATGTTGCCGCTGGTCCAGGCGACCAGGCCGCTTCGGACCAGCTCGCGGTGCAGCTCCGCGACGCTCGCCCGCAGCTCCGCGATCGTGCTCGCCGCGCTCAACGCCCCGACTCCCGCGCCGCGCGTTCGCGGATCGCCTGCAGCGTGCGCATCAGCGAGCGCTGGTCGCGGCCGAAGTGGTCGTGCAGGCTGCCGTAGAGCGCATACAGCTCATCGTAGGCGTGCGCGCGCGCCGCGTCGGGCGTGTAGACGTTGCTGCGCAGCTTCCCCATCGCCTGCGCCGCGGCGTAGATGTCGGCGTGCACGCCGGCGGCGACCGCCGCGTGCAGCGCCGAGCCGAGCGCCGGGCCCTGCTCGGAGTCGATCACGCTGATCGGGCGCCCGATCACGTCGGCGTAGCACTGCATCAGCGGCGCGTTCTTGAGCAGGCCGCCGGCGGCGATGAACTCGCGCACCGGCACGCCCGCGTCGTCGAAGGTGTCGATGATCTTGCGCGCGCCGAACGCCGTCGCCTCGACCAGCGCGCGGTAGATCTCGTGGGCGCGCGTGGCGAGCGTCATGCCGACGAGCACGCCGCTCAGCTCGTGGTCGACCAGCACGGAGCGGTTGCCGCTCCACCAGTCGAGTGCGATCAGGCCGTGCTCGCCGACCGCCTGCGCGGCGCCGAGCGCGGTCAGGTGCTCGTGCACGCCGATCCGCAGCGCCCGCGCCTGCTCGTGGTAGACGGGCGGCACGGCGTGCTTGACGAACCAGGCGAAGATGTCGCCGACGCCGCTCTGCCCGGCCTCGTAGCCCCACTGGCCGGCGACGATGCCGCCGTGGACGACGCCGCACATCCCGGGCACCTCCGCGAGCGACTCGCCGACCATCACGTGGCAGGTGGAGGTCCCCATGATCGCGACCATCCGGCCCGGCTCGGTCACGCCGGCCGCCGGCGCGGTGACGTGCGCGTCGACGTTGCCGACGGCGACCGCGATGCCTTCGCGCAGTCCCGTCCAGGCCGCCGCCTGCGCGCTCAGCGAGCCGGCTCGCGCGCCGAGCTGGGCGAGCGCCGGGCTGAGCTTCGCCGCCGGGAAGCCCGCGAACGCCGGGTTCAGCGCGGCGAGGTAGTCGTCGGCGGGGTAGCGGCCGTCCTGGTAGATGCCCTTGTAGCCGGCGGTGCAGGCGTTGCGCAGCTCGACGCCGCAGAGCTGCCAGATGATCCAGTCCGCCGCCTCGACGAAGCGGTCCATCGCCGCGTAGACGCCGGGGTCCTCCTCGAGGATCTGCAGCGCCTTCGCGAACTCCCATTCGGAGGAGATCCGCCCGCCGTAGCGCCCCAGCCACGGCTCGCCGCGCGCCGCCGCGACGTCGGTCACGCGGTCGGCCTGCCCCTGGGCGGCGTGGTGGCGCCACAGCTTGACCCAGACGTGGGGGTGCGCGCGCCACTGCTCGACGCGGCACAGCGGCGTGCCGTCGGCCAGTACCGGCAGCACCGTGCAGGCGGTGAAGTCGGTGCCGATGCCGACCACCGCCGCGGGGTCGATCCCGGCCGTGGCGACAGCCGCGGGCACCGCCTCGCGCAGCACCTCGATGTAGTCGTCGGGGTCCTGCAGCGCCCAGTTGGGCGGGAGCGGCGCGCCGGTCGCGGCCAGCTCCTCGCTCATCACGCCGTGCGGGTAGGGGTGCTCCGCGTCGCCCAGCTCCGCGCCGTCCGCGGCGCGCACGACCACCGCGCGCCCGGAGAGGGTTCCGAAGTCCACTCCGATCACGTAGCGCGCAGGATCAGGCATCGCGTCAGCTCACACTAGCGCGCCCAGCCGCCCGGCCTTCGACTCGCCCCCGGCCGCTCAGGCCCCCAGCAGCAGCTCGAGCATCAGCTGGTCGGCGGCCTCGTGGTGGCGGCCCTCCCGGCTCGACAGAAGCTCCGAGAAGTCCTCGCCGCGCAGCGCCTCGAGCACCTCGCGCGAGAACGCCGGGGTCGGCTCGGCGAGCTGGCCGGCGCCGGCCGTCTCGCACGCCGCGCGGATCGCCGGGTCGGCGTCGAACGCGGCGGCCTTCGCCGCGAGGATCTTGTAGTTGCGGATGCAGCCGCGCGCGAACTGGGCGTAGACGTCGACGTCGTCCTCGCTGCGGAACGCGCGCGCGTCGAAGGCGCGCGGGCCCTCGTAGCCGGAGCGCTCCAGCAGCCGCACGGTCAGGAACGCCTCCTTGAGGTCCTCGGCGCCGAAGCGGAAGTCCTGGTCGTAGCGTGGCCCGTTCTGCGAGTTCAGGTCGATGTGGAACAGCTTGCCGGCCCACAGCGCCTGCCCGACGGCGGCGGAGAACGACAGCCCGGCCATCGACTCGTGCGCCATCTCGGGGTTCACGCCGATCATCGACGGGTGCGCGAGCGTCTCGATGAAGTGCAGCATGTGGCCGGTCGTCGGCAGGTAGATGTGGCCGCGCGGCTCGTTCGGCTTGGCCTCGAGCGCGAGGCGCATGTCGTAGCCCTGGTCGAGCACGTACTGGCAGACGAAGTCGACGCCCTCGCGGTAGCGGTCGAGCGCGACGCGCGGGTCGCGCGCGGCGGCTGACTCGACGCCCTCGCGCCCGCCCCACATCACGAAGATCGGCGCGCCCAGTTCGGCGCCGATGTCGATCGCCGCGCACGTCTTGCGCAGCGCGAAGCGCCGCACCGCCGGGTCCGCGGCGGTCAGCGCGCCGTCCTTGAAGACGGGCTGGAAGAACAGGTTCACGGTCGTCATCGACACGCACAGCCCGGCGTTCGCGACGGCCCTGCCGAAGCTCGCGACGATCCGGTCGCGGTCGGCGGCCGAGGATCCGAACGGCACCAGGTCGTCGTCGTGGAAGGAGACGCCCCAGGCGCCCACCTCGGCGATCCGCGTCAGCATCTCCTCCGGCTGGATCGGCGGCCGCGTCGGCAGGCCGAACGGGTCGCCGCCGCGGTGGCCGACGGTC
>CAZABN010000126.1:0-4820 GCA_964483345.1 uncultured Solirubrobacteraceae bacterium | reverse complement strand
GGCGGTGCTCCGACAGCGACCACGACAGGCGCGAGATGCCGATCAGGCCGGCGTTGGTCGCGATGAACAGGATCGTCGTCGCCAGCAGTCCGACGTAGTACTGGGCGCCGTGCAGCAGGGCGCCGCTGAAGCCCAGGTGGTCGACGATCCCCAGCACCGGCTCGGAGGCGTACTTCACGCCGAGGGCGGTCTGAAAGTGCGAGCCGTTGACCACCGCCGTGTGGTAGGTGACCGGCAGCGCCGAGAGCGCGACGACCGAGATGCCCATGTACACGGTGAGGACGGCGATCAGCACGAAGTTGACCGCGCGCGGCACGTCGTTGCCGGGGTCCTGCGCCTCCTCGGCCATGTTCGAGACGGTCTCGATGCCGGTGTAGGCGAGCATCGCGATCGACAGCGCGAAGATCAGCTGCGAGAGGCTCGGGGCGGTGCCGAGATGGACCTGGCTGACCAGGCGCGACGGGCTCAGCACGAGCGCAACGCCGAGGATCACGACCAGCGCCTGCGTGCCGAGATCGGTGATCGCGAGGACGAAGTTGACGCGCGCCGACTCGCCGAGGCCGCGGATGTTCAGGACGACCAGCAGCACCAGCACGCCGAGCGCGGCGATGATGTTGTCCGGCGGGTTGTGCAGCGCGTGCAGGCCGGGCAGCGCGCTGGCGTAGAACGGCACGAAGTAGGCCGAGATCGCGATCGTCAGGATGTAGTCGAGCGACAGCGCCCAGCCGGCGAAGAAGGAGATCCAGTCGTTGAATGCGTGGCGCGCGAACGACGACGATCCGCCGGCCTCGGGGAACATCGACGCGCCCTCGGCGTAGGTCTTCGCGGTCAGCGCGAAGAGGCCGCCGGCGAACAGGAAGACGAGCGGCGTGAGCCCGAGCGCGTGCGCCGCGACCAGGCCGAGTGCGTAGTAGATCGAGGAGCCGACGTTGCCGTAGGCGGTCGCGAACAGGCCCGGCACACCGACCGTGCGCCGCAGTCCGTGCTCACTCAGCCGGGCGATGACGTCCTCTTCTCATGGCAGCGCAAGATGTCGATCCTCGTGGTTGTCGCTCTGAAAGAAAGCGTGCAGCGCGGCCGCCAATGAAGGAAAGCGGCTTATGATGCCGACGGCCCTTGGAAAGGGCTGCTCATGGACACTGCGCGTCGTGGAAACTACAACTCTGGCGAGGACTTCGTGCTCGAGTACGGAGAGTTGCGCTTCACCTTCAACGAGGCGGACTTCCGCGAGCGCTGCGAACAGGCCGCGTTGCGTCTCGGATTCATCGGCGAAAGGCTGGCCGAACCTGAGATCGAGGATCTCGTCAACCTCGCCGTGAACGGCGAGATCCTGGACCCCGCCTCGGCGCTGGGCGACCACGTCAACGACTGCTGGCCGGAGATCATCGGCCCGGCCGAGCGCTCGCTGGTGCACTGGCTGCGCCGCCTCGTCTTCCGCGGCGCCTGGCTCGACCAGCGCGTGCGCGAGGGCGAGCTGGACGTCGCCTTCAACGAGCAGACCAACAGCTTCGCCTACGTCCAGCCCGACCGCGGCGGCGAGCCGATCGAGCTCGCCCCCGAGCCCTCCTGGGGCCGGGTCGCCTACCGCGGCCTCGCCGGCTAGTTCGCTCGGCCTGACCGCCCCGGCCGGCGGCGCGTGAGCCGAGCGCCCGCGCGCCTATTCGCCGCCGTCGTCCCGCGGTTCCTCGACCGGGGCGGTCCGCGGCTTGCGCGGCGCCCGGGTGCGGGGCGCCGCCGCGCGCGGTGTCGCGGCGGTGTCGGTCGTCGTCGCGGCGGTGGCGCGCGGTTTGCGCACGCGGGCCGGCCTGGCGGCGACCGGCGGCGCGAGCAGCTCGGCGCGCAGCGTGCCGCTGACGGCCGGATCGAGCGAGGGGAACGCGCCGTCGGTGAGCAGCGCGATCAGCGTCGTCTCGCCGCCGATCGGGGCGCGGGCGGTGGCGATCACGGTCAGCGAGCCGGCGCCGCGCAGGTTGCGCGCGGAGGCCATCGTGCGGCGCGCCGCGCTCGCCCCCAGCCCGTCGAGCGTGTCGATCGCGAGAACCGAGTTGCCGCCGCGCAGGGCGATCCGCCGGCCACGTTCGGCGGCCTGCTCGACCGCCGCCTCCTGGGCGTCGCTGGAGGCTGCGAACGACAGCCCGCTCGAGACGGCGTGCTCGAGCGCCTTGTACTCGGTCAGCTCCTCCGGGCGCACGCCGACGGCGAGCAGCTCGACGTCGAGGCCCTCGCTCGCGGCCAGCTCGGCGGCGATCCGCCGCAGCAGCTCGCTTCGGCCGGAGCGCGGCGCGCCGGCGATCAGCACGCGCGAGCCGCGCCCGAACGGCGGCAGCGCGGCCAGGCCGCCGCCGTCGCCGAAGACGAACGACTCGCTCGGGAAGTCGACGTCGATCTCGTCGATCCTCGTGCCGACGACGGCCTGTTCGGCCGCGACGCCGTTGATCGTGTCGATGCGAATCAGAGAGGCGTGGCGCTCGGAGCGCCGCGCCGGGCGAACCGGCCCGCTGATCCGATCGCCGGAGACCAGCTCGCAGCGACGCGCCTGCGCGGCGGAGATGTAGACGTCGTCGTCGGAGGCCTCCTCGGGGTTGGCGCGCAGGAAGCCGGAGCCGTTGGCGAGCAGCTCGACGACGCCCTCGGCGACGCGTTCGGACGCCGGCTCGCGCTCGTCGCGCTCGTCGCGGTCGCGGTCGTCGCGTGCGCGCTCGTCGCGTCCGCGGTCGTCGCGTGCGCGGTCGCGCGCGCGCGGCGCGGGCGTGTCGGCCGCCGGCGATGTGGTCTCCTCGCCGCCCTCGCGCGAGCGCCCGCCGCGCCGGCGTCGCGGACGCCCGGAGCGGGCCGGGCGCTCGCCGGCGCCCTCGCGGGACGGCGGCTCCTCCCCCGCGTCGTCGGCCGTCGTCTCGTCGTCGTCGCGGTCGCGTGGCGCCTCGGCGGCGGCGCGCCGGGAGCCGGCGCGTGAGCGCCGCGGCGCGGCGGCTCCCTGGCGGGCGAGGATCGCCTCGACCAGTTCCTCCTTGCGCAGGCGCCGGTAACCGTCGATGGAGAGCGCCGAGGCGAGGGCGTGGAGGTCGGCGAGGGGGCTCGCCTCGAGATCGGCTGGGCTGATGATGGACATCGTCTTCCTTTGGATGGGTGTGAGGCGTCCCGCGGCGTTGATGTCAGCCGCCGGCACCCGGTCGCTCTACTCTAGCTGCTGGTCCGGGCGCTCCCATCGCAGCTCGTCGGGGAGCGCCAGCGCCGGGGGGATCGCCTCCTCGCCGCGCAGCGCCGCCAGCACCGTGATGAAGTCCGCCGCGGCGGCGACGTCGTGGACGCGGAAGATCTGCGCGCCGAGATCCATCCCGTGGGCCAGCGCCGCGAGCGTCCCGGCGCCGCGCTCGCGCGGCGGTCGTCCCGTCAGCGCGCCGACGAAGTCCTTGCGCGAGACCGCGAGCAGCAGCGGGCGGCCGAACTCGTGCAGCGCCCGCGCGCCGCGCAGCAGCTCGATCGTCTGGGCCGGCGTCTTGGCGAAGTCGGGGCCCGGGTCGACGATCAGCTGGCGCTCGTCGACGCCGCGCGAGCGCGCCAGCTCGAGGCGCTCGCCGATGAAGGCGATCACGTCGGCGAGCACGTCGTCGTAGCGCCCGGGATCCTGCAGGCGCTGCTTCGGCGCCGCCCGCGTGTGCATCACGACGAGCGCCGCCCCGGTCGCCGCGCAGACGTCGGCGAGCTCCGGGTCGCGCAGGCCGCTGACGTCGTTGACGATCACGGCGCCCGCCGCGATCGCCGCGGCCGCCACCGCCGGCTTGTAGGTGTCGACCGAGATCAGCACCTGCGGCAGCGCCGCGGCGAGGCGCTCGATCAGCGGCACGACACGCTCGATCTCCTGCGCCGGCTGCACCGGCGGGCGGTTCGTGACGCCCGACTCGCCGCCGACGTCGATCACGCGCGCCCCCTCGGCGGCCAGCTCGCCGGCCAGCCGCAGGCGCGCGTCGAGCGTCGGGTGAAGCCCGGCGTCGCTGAAGCTGTCCGGGGTCGCGTTGACGATCCCCATCAGCCACGGGCGCCCGCCGAGCGCGTGCGTCTCGCCGCCGGCGCGGAGCAGCACGCCGGCGGGCGCGGGCGCCCGCGTGGGCTCGGCGCCGGCGCCGCTCACGCAGCCACGACTCTCGCGGTCGCCTGGCGTCGCTCAGCCGGCGAGCGTCGCCTCGAGCGTGATCTCGGGCACCCCGGCGAGCGCTCTGCTGACGATGCACCCCGCCTTGGCGTCCTGCGCGAACCGTTCGAACGTGGCCTGGTCGATGCCGGGCACCACGCCGACGGTGCTCAGGGCGATCGAGGCGATCGTCGCCTGGCCGTCGATCTGGCGGATCGTCACGACGGCGCCGGTCTTGACCGAGTCGACCGGGGTGCCGGCCTGGGCCAGCGCGTTCGAGAGCGCCATCGAGAAGCAGGCGGCGTGCGCGGCGCCGATCAGCTGCTCGGGGTTGGCGCCCGGGGCGTCCTCGAAGCGCGTGCGGAACGAATATTCGCCGTGGATCGAGTCGCCGGCGGTGAAGGTGCCTGCGCCGGAGCGCAGGTCGCCCTGCCACTCCGCGTTTGCCTTTGCGGGCATGGTTGTCACTCCTTCTCGGTTGGTGCCGCTGAGCCTACCTGGTGGCCGCGGCGGCGAGAGGGGCGCTAGATGTCCGCGAGCTCGGCGGTGATGTCGGAGACCGCGGACTTCGCGTCGCCGAACAGCATCGAGGTGTTCGGCTTGAAGTAGAGCTCGTTCTCGATGCCGGCGAAGCCCGGGTTCATCGAGCGCTTGATCACGACCACCGAGTGCGCGTTCTCGACGTCGAGGA
>CAZABN010000125.1:0-4912 GCA_964483345.1 uncultured Solirubrobacteraceae bacterium | reverse complement strand
ACCGGCGGATGGTCTCGGTCAACAGCGCGCTCGCCGTCGACCTGCGCGACCAGGCCGGCGCCAGTCACATCAACGGCCGGCTGTACTCCGGCTTCGGCGGGCAGCCCGACTTCACCGTCGGCGCGCTGCACTCGCCCGGGGGACACGCGATCATCGCGCTGCGCTCCTGGCACGACAAGAGCGACAGCTCGACGATCGTGCCGAGGCTCAACGACCCGGCCACCTCCTTCCAGCACTCCGCCGTGATCACCGAGCAGGGCTGCGCGCAGATCTTCGGCCGCAGCCAGCGCGCCCAGGCGCGCCTGATCATCGAGCACGCCGCCCACCCCGACGCCCGCGAGTGGCTGCGCGAGGAGGCCGCGGCGATGGGGCTCGGGGCGCGGACGCCGGCGGCGCCGGCGGCCTGAGCGGGGCGCGCTGCCGGCGGAGCGTTACGCCGGGGCCCCGGCGCGCGGCCGGCCGGCACGCTCATCCGGACGGGCGGCCGCGGACGATCGGGGCGGAGCCGCGGTGAATCGTGCCGCTGCTGTGCTCGACCGTTGCGTACCTCAGCATGTCCATCAGCAGCCGCACCTCGGCGGGCGTGAACGGATGCCCGAAGACGGCGATGATCAGCCGCTGCGAGGACTCGAAGCCGGCCTTGGGTCCCGGGCTGCGGACGGTGATCCAGTCGCGTTCGGGCGTGGCCGCGTAGACGGCCGCCCCGACCGGGGTCGCCTCGTCGCCGTTGAGCGCCCGGCAGTCGATCGCCGCGGCCAGCTGCTGGCAGGCGATCAACGGCGGGATGCCGTGGGGCGGGATCCGCTCCGTGCCGTTCGTGCCGGTCTGCGACTCGATCGTCTGGAAGCGCCCCAGCTCGCGAAAGTCGGGGAAGAACGAGGCGGGAACCGCGATCAGGTCTGCGCGCAGGACGCGTGCGCCCCTGACTGAGATCTGGCCGCCTGCGCGCCCCTTTGCGATGTCTCGCAGCGCGCTCGCGCGGCTGAAGCCGGCCGGCACGCCGGCGAAGGTGCGTGCCTCGATCATGAAGTAGCGAATGCCGCGGCCTCCGGGGGTGCACGTCAGCGTCTTGGCGCCGGCGAGCCGGCAGCGGATGCCGCTCGCGCGCGGCGCCACGGCGTGTGCCGCGGGGTTCACGCCGAAGCGCGCGGTGCCGGGCGTCGAGCTGCTCCAGAAGCCGAAGGGGTCGGCGACGCGAAGCGCGGCGCCGCAGCCGGTGAGCGCCGTGGCGACGATCAGGATCGCGATCACGCGGCGCCGGCGCGGACGCCATCTGCGGCTCGGGGCCTCGCGCTCGCTGGCGAGGATCCGCGCCAGCTGCGCCTGGGCCTGCGGCGCACGTCCGCGGCCGGCCTCGGCGATCACCGGGTTGGCGCGCGCGAGCCGGGCGAGACCGCCGGGCAGCAGGCTGTTGTTCATGACGCCTCCTTGAGGTCGGGAACGGCGCGGGGCGCCGGTACGCTGCGGGCGAGCTCGCGCTCGAAGCGCCGGCGCGCCCGGTGCAGGCGAACCGAGCAGGTTGCCGCCGAGCACCCCAACACGCGCGCGGCGTCACGAACCGGCAGCTCCTCCCAGGCGATCAGCGCGAGCAGCTCGCGGTCGCGCGCTCCGAGCGTCGCCCACGCCGCCGCGACCGCAGCGTCCTCGCCCGGTTCGGTGCCGCCGGCCGCTCGCTGGAACTCGAGCGAACGGACCACGCGCTGCCCGCGTGCCGCCGCCTCGTGGTGGCGGGCGACGACGTTTCGCGCGATCCCGTAGAGCCAGGGCAGGGGATCGGCGGGCAGCACGTCACGGCGGCGCCATGCGATCAGCATCGTCTCGGCGGCGATGTCGTCGGCGCTGTCTGTGCCGACGCGTCGCGCCGCGTAGGCGTGGACGCGGCCGTAGCTCTCCTCGAAGATCGACGAGAAGCGCTCGGCGCGTTCGTGTTCAGCCGGGTCCACGCCCCCTTATCATCCGCCGGCGGCCAAATCTTTCAGGCGGCTGGGTGGCAAACGAGCGCGGGCCTGCCGGCGCCGCGCTCAATACGCCGGCGGCAGGAACGGCGCCAGCAGGCGCACGCGGCGGGCCGGGCGGTCGGTTGCGTCCTCGCGGCGATCGGCGGCGCCGAGCGTGCCGACGATCGCGCGCGAGGCGAGGAAGCGCAGCGGCTCGGGCTCCCAGCGGCGGCTGCGGTGGCCGACCCACGGCAGCGTGACCAGCTCGCTGTCGCGGCGCAGGACCAGGTCGGCGAGCGTCGCGCCGGAGATGTTGGCGGCCGCGACGCCGTGGCCGGTGTAGCCGCCGGCCGCGCCAAGGCCGCTCGCGCGGTCGAAGTTGACGCTCATGCTCCAGTCGCGCGGGGCGGCGAGCGGGCCGCCCCAGTGGTGCGTTATCTCGGCGCCGGCGGCCGCCGGGAACGTGCGCCTGAGCGTGGCGAGCAGACGGGCCCGCACCTGCTCGTTGCGTTCGTTTTCCTCGTCGATCGGCCTGCGCAGCCGGTATGGGGCGCCGCGGCCGCCGATCGCGATGCGCCCGTCGGGCGTGCGCTGGGCATAGAAGAAGAGGTGGTGGCGGTCGTCGATCAGCAGCCCGTCGCTCCACCGTAGCGCCTGCCAGACCGCCTCGTCGAGCGGTTCGGTCGCGATCATCAGCGAGTACAGCGGCAGGTAGCTGCGGGCGTTGCCGCGCAGCTGCGTGGTGTAGGACTCGGTCGCGCGGATCACGACCTCGGCGTGCACGGTTGCGGTGGCGGTGCGCACGCGGCCCGCCTCGATCGCGCTCGCGCCGGTCAGCTCGTGGATCGTCACGCCGTGGCGCTCGCAGGCGTCGGCCAGGCCGCGCGCGAGCCGCGCCGGGTCGACGCGCGCGGCGTGCTCGGTGAAGCGCCCGCCGCGCACGCCCTCCGCCGCCACCATCGCCTCGGTTTCGGCGACCGACAGCAGCCTCCCGTCCGGCGCCTGGGGCCCGGCGGTTTCGGCGGCGGCCTGGCGGGCCTGCAGGCGCTGCCACTGCGGGGCGCTCGTCGCGAGCATCAGCGCCCCGGCCTTGACGAAACCGCAGTCGATCCATTCGCGCGCCACGACCGCGCCGATCTCGTCGATCGCGTCGTGGGTGGCGCGCAGCGCACGGGCGACCCGGTCGTCGCCATGCGAGCACCCGTACGCCGAGGGGCTGCCGGACAGGCCGCCGATCGCCCAGCCGCCGTTGCGCCCCGACGGGCCGTAGCCGACGATCTCGCGCTCGAGCACCACGACGCGGAGGTCCGGCTGCAGGGTCTTCAGGTAGTAGGCCGTCCACAGGCCGGTGAAGCCGGCGCCGACGATCGCGACATCGCAGCGGGTGTCGCCCTCAAGCGGCGCCCGCGGCTCGAGTGAGCCGGCGACCTGCGACAGCCACAGGCTGGAGGCGCGGTGGCGGGCCTCCAGCGAGCTGTCGCCGGGGCGGCGACGGTCGAGACCATCCACCGATGGGGACGCTGGATGACCGACCCGGCTCACGATCCGAGTCTATTGGGTCCTCGCCGAGCCGCCGGCGTGAAGCCACGCTCGTGGGTCGGCGGGTCCGAGTTGCGCCCCGCGGTCCGCCACCTCCCGGTCCGCGCTGCACCGGGAGGTGGGCCGCCGCGGTCACTTCGTGAGCTCGTAGACGGTGACGCCGCCGATCGTCTGCGCGCTGTAATGCGACGCCACCCAGCTCGAGATCTCGCCGGTCGTCGAGGAGCCCTGGCCGCCGCCGGGCCCGCCGCCGGGTCCGCCGCCCGCGCCGCCGCCGGAGGCGACGTAGTAGTGGATGTCGCCGGCGTGCACGTAGGCGATGAACTGGGCGAGGCTCAGCAGGCCGCCGTTGTTGTTGAAGCCGCCGATCGCCATCACCGGGTCACCGCCGGTGGCGAGCTCGTAGGCGGCCGCGCTCATCGACCCCGAGGTCGCCGCGACCCAGCGGTAGGAGGAGGCGCCCGACTCGAGCGCTCTGACCAGTGCGCTGCTCACGCTCACGGAGCCGCCGCCGGCGCCGCCGCCCGCGGCTCCCGGCCGGCTGCCCGCGAAGCCGCCCGCGCCGAGCGCCGGCGCGCCGGCCGCGCCCTGGGCGCTGCCCTGCGGCGGCGTCGTCGGCGCCGCGCCGCCCGCACCGGGACCGAAGAGGCCCTGGCCGGCGCCCGCCGGAGCGCCACCGCCGCCCGCAACGCCCGCACCGAAGCCGCCCGGCACGCCGCCCGCGCCGCCGCCCGCGCCCGACACCGCCGGCCCGGCCGAGACGATCGAGCCGCTGTGCGCCGTGGTCACGGTCTGCACCGCGTAGGCGGCGGGTCCGCCGAGTCCGGCGATCACGATCGCGGCGATCGCGACGAGCCCGGTGCGGCGTCCGAGTCTGCGCAGCCTCGGTCCGGCGAGCAGCCCGGCGACGGCGACGACCGTCGCGGCGAGCACGATCACGCGCACCCACGGCTGCCAGCTCGGCGTGCGGTCGAGCAGGGCGAAGGACCAGCCGCCCGTGACCGCCAGCGCGAGCGCGGCCGTGGCCCGCGCCGCGAGCGTGGCGCGTCGCTCCCACGCCAGCGCCCCGCCGATCGCGACGAGCGCCGCGATCGCGGGCGCCAGCGCGACCGCGTAGTAGGTGTGAATCACGCCCGACGAGTAGCTGAAGACGGCGGCGGTGACGAGCAGCCAGCCGCCCCACACCACCAGCGCCGCCCTGGTGCGGTCGATGCGCGGCGCCTTGCGGGTGAGCCACAGGCCGGCGACCAGCGCGATCAGCGCGGCCGGCAGAAGCCACGAGGCCTGGCCGCCCATCAGGTCGTTGAAGAGGCGCAGCGTGCCGGTCGCGCCGCTGAAGCTCGTCCCGCCGCCGCCGCCACCGCCTCCGCTGCCGAACAGCCGCTGGAAGCCGTTGTAGCCGAAGATCAGGTTGAAGATGTTGTTGTCGGGCGAGC
>CAZABN010000124.1:0-4964 GCA_964483345.1 uncultured Solirubrobacteraceae bacterium | reverse complement strand
AGAAGCCGATCAGCGCGAGGTTCGCGGCGTTCAGCATCAGCTCGAGGCAGAGCAGCACGACGAGCGGGTTGCGGCGCACCAGCACGCCGCCCGCGCCGATCGCGAAGATCAGCGCGCTGACCGCCAGATACCAGCCGATCGTCATGGCTCGCCGACCTCCACGCGCCCGCCCGCCTCGGCCATCGTGCCGGTGCCGAGCGGGCGCGGACGCAGCAGGTCCATCACGCTGATCCTCGGCGGGTCGCCCTCGATGCCCTCGTCGAGGCCCCGCCGGCGCCGGGCGAGCGTGACCGCGCCGATCGCCGCGACCAGCAGCAGGTAGGAGGCGATCTCGAACGGGGCGAGGAACCGCGTCAGCAGCAGCCTGCCGATCGCCTCAGGCGTGCCGAAGCCCGTCTTGTAGGGGGCGCCGTCGGTGCCGATCGCCTGCAGGCCTGAGCCGAGCACGGCGATGAACAGCTCGATGACGAGCGCGGCGCCGCAGGCGAACGCGCCGAGCGTCGCGGCGCGGCCCGGGCTCTGGCCGACCGGCGTGGCGTCGGTGCCGACGTAGGAGACGACGAAGATGTAGAGCACCATCACCGCGCCGGCGTAGACGACGACCTGCGCGGCGGCGACGAACTCGGCGCGCAGCAGCAGGAACAGCGCGGCCAGCGAGATCAGGTGCCCGACCAGCGCCAGCACGCTGTAGAAGGGGTTCTGAAGGACGATCACGCCGATCGCGCCGGCGATCGCGCCGATCGCGGCGATGAAGAAGATCACTGCTGACATCAGCTCAACTCACTCGCCCTCGTTGCGCAGCGGCGTCGCCTCGATCGGCTCGGCCAGCAGCATCTCCTTCGTGAAGATCAAATCCGAGCGGTTGTAGTCGGACATCTCGAAGTCGTGGCCCATCGTGATCGCGTCGAACGGGCAGGCGACCTCGCAATAGCCGCAGAAGATGCAGCGGCTGATGTTGATCTCGTAGACCGCGGCGTAGCGCTCGCCGGCCGAGACGCGGTGCTCGTGGGTGTTCTCCGCCGCGACCACGCGAATGCAGTCCGAGGGGCAGGCGGCGGCGCAAAGCGAGCAGCCGACGCACTTCTCGAGCCCGGTGTCCTCGAAGCGGTGCAGCTTGTGGCGCCCGCGGAAGCGCGGGTAGACCGGCACCTTCTGCTCGGGGTACTGGATCGTGTGGACGCCCTCGACCACGCGGGCGAAGGTCGTCTTCAGGCCGCGCAGCGTCTCGCCGAAGGCGCGGTAGGTGCCGCCGGCGGCGCCAGGCTCCGGCGCCCGCTGCACCGTGATCTGATCCTCACCCGGCGACCAGCTCATTTGTGCACCGCCACGACGATGATCGCGGTCACGAGCGTGTTGGCCGTGGCGAGCGGCAACAGGATCTTCCAGCCGAAGCTCATCAGCTGGTCGTAGCGCAGGCGGGGAAGCGTCGCGCGGATCCAGATGAAGAAGCTGATGAAGACCATCATCTTCGCGAGCACGATGATGGGGTCGACCCAGGTGGGCGGGTGGATCCCGAACGGCAGCAGCCAGCCGCCGAGGAACAGCGTCACCGCGATGCCCGAGACGACCATCATGTTGAGGTACTCGGCGAACAGGAAGGCGACCATGCGGGTGCCGCCGTACTCGGTGAAGTAGCCCGCGACCAGCTCCGCGTCGGCCTCGACGAGGTCGAACGGCGAGCGGTTGGTCTCGGCGAAGCTGGCGATCGTGAACACGAGGAAGCCGACGAACTGGGGGATGAAGTACCACATGCCGCCCTGCCCGTGGACGATCGCGGTCAGCGACAGGCTGCCGGCGGTGATGATCACGCCGATCAGCGCCAGCCCCTGCGAGACCTCGTAGGAGATCAGCTGGGCGGCGGCGCGCATCGCGCCGAGAAAGGAGTACTTGGAGCCCGACGCCCAGCCACCGAGCATCAGCCCGTAGAAGGCGATCGCGCCGAAGGCGAAGACGTAGAGCGGGCCGATCGACGGGTCGACGCCGTAGAGGCCGACGCGCGTGCCGAAGATGTTCGTGACGTCGCCGAACGGCACGAGCGCAAACGCGGCCACCGCGGTGAGGATCGAGATCACCGGTGCGGCGAGGTACAGCGGCCCGATCGAGGTGACCGGCCGCGAGTCCTCCTTGGTCGCGAACTTGATGATCTCGGCGAGCGGCTGAAGCAGCCCGAACGGTCCGACCCGGTTCGGCCCGTAGCGGCCCTGGAAGCGCCCGAGCAGCTTGCGCTCATAGACGATGATCAGCGGCAGGATCCCGAGCGCCACGCCGAAGATCAGCAGCGACTTGATGATCTGGATCCACCACGGCTCGAAGTAACCGGCGTTTGCGAGGATCACGCGAAGGCCTCCTCGACGCTGATCGTGTCCGGCTGTGGGTCGGGCGCCGGCGGTGGCGGGTCGGGGATCGCGAGGATCTCGATCGTCTCGCCCCGCAGGCTCTCCGCCGAATCGGCGGGCAGCCCGCGTTGCAGGAACACGCGGCCGGCCGGGACGCCGTCGCGCACCGCGACCTGCGCATGGATCTGCGCCCCCGTCTCGTCGGCCACGAGCATCTGCACGCCGTCGCGCAGGCCGAGCCGCCGTGCGTCGGCGGGGGCGATCTCGACCTGCTGGTGCGGGTGAAGGAAGGCGAGCGCGGGGGAGGCGGCGACCTCGGGCGCGGCCCAGATCGAACGGTAGGAGCCGGCGGCGAGCCTCCCGCTCGGCGCCTTCGCGGATCCGCGCGAAGCAGGCCTGCGCGGCGGCGCCTTCGCCGACGAGGGGGCAGGCAGGGCGCCGGCCGCCTCGCGCGTGGGCCAGCGCACGCCGGTGCCGCCGAGCTCCTCGAGCGTCAGTCCCGCGTACATCGGGACCGCGTCGAAGAGCAGGGCGCTCGCCGCGGCGCCGCTTCGCACGTCCGCCGGGGCGCCGAGCCGGGTCGCCAGCTCCGCGAGGATCGACCACTCCGCGCGCACCGCGCCCTGCCGGGCGATCGCCGGGCGCAGCCGCTGCACGCGGCCGTCGGGGTGCGTCACCGTGCCGTCCTTCTCGGCCGCGGCCTCGGCCGGGAAGACGACCGTCGCGTGTTCGCGGATGCCGTCCGTGAGGAAGGCCGCGTGGGCGATCACGGTGCTCGCGTGCTCGAGCGCCTCGTCCCAGCCTGCGCGGTCGGGCAGGTCGCGCAGCGGGTCGACCGACAGCAGGTAGAGCGCGACCAGCTCGCCGCGGCGCAGCGCATCGGCGATCGCCGGCGTGTCGAGGCCGCCCTCGAGCGGCGCGTCGCCGAGGCCCGCGCCGGCGTTTGGCAGCACGCCGGCCTCGCGCAGGCCGCGTCCGTTGGCGGCGTCGGGGATCCCGATCAGCCCGGCGCCGTCGTGGTCGCGCAGGCCGAGCGCGTCGGCGAGCTCGAGCAGCGCCTGCGCGCCGTCACCGTCCAGCAGGCGCTCGCCGTAGAGCACGACGACCTCCGGTCCCGCCTCGCGCAGCAGCGTGGCGAGCGCCGCCAGCTCCTCGGCGCTCGTGCCCGCGGCCGCCGCCGCGTGCTTCGGGTCCTCGCCGCGCAGCGCCGCCGCCAGCGCCGCCGCCAGCTCGCCGCCGCGCCCGGGCGCAAAGCGCAGGCTGTGGCCGCTGCCCGGATCGAGGGCGCTCGGTCGCTCGGTCGCCACCGCCAGCTGGACGTGGTTGCGGCGCACGCCCTTGCGGATTCGCAGCTCGAGGATCGGCGCGTCGTCGACCGGCTCGCAGTCGAGCACGAGCACCGCATGGGCGAACTCGAGGTCGGCGACGGTGGCCGCGAGAGCAGGGGCGCTGAGCGCCCGCCACGCGTCGAGCGCGACGGCGCCGGTTGGGCGCGCGTCGAGATGCGGCGAGCGCAGCGCCTCACGCAGCAGCGTGGCGAGCAACAGCCCCTCCTCGTTGCTCGCGCCGCCGCCGGCCAGCGCGGCGGTGCGCGCCCCCGCGCGGCGCAGCGCAGCTGTCGCCTCGCTCAGTGCGCGCTCCCAGCTGACCTCGCGCAGCTCGCCGCCGTCGCGGATCAGCGGCGCCGTGATGCGCTCGTCGGCGTGCACGGCCTGGTAGGCGAAGCGGCCCTTGTCGCACAGCCAGCCGTCGTCGACGTTGTCGTGCTGGCGCGCGAGCACGCGCAGGACCCGCTCGTCGCGGACCGTCAGCGTGACGTTGCACTGCGCCGGGCAGAGCGTGCAAAGCGTGCCGGCGCCCTCGATCTCCCACGGGCGGGCACGGAAGCGGTAGGCGCGCGAGGTCAGCGCGCCGACCGGGCACAGCTCGATGATGTTGCCGCTGAAGGGCGCGACGTAGGGGTGCCCGTCGAAGGTCCCGACGAAGGAGTGGGTTCCGCGTTCGAGCAGGATCAGCTGGTAGTCCTCGGAGATCTCCTGCGCGAAGCGCACGCAGCGGTAGCAGAGGATGCAGCGCTCGCGGTCGATCGCGATCAGCGGCGAGAGCTCGAGCGGCTTGCGGAAGTGGCGCTTGGGCTCGATGAAGCGCGAGTGCCCGCCGCCCCAGCCGAAGGTGATGTCCTGCAGCGGGCATTCGCCGCCCTTGTCGCAGACCGGGCAGTCGAGCGGATGGTTGATCAGCAGGAACTCGACGACCGCCTGCTGCGCGACCCTGGCGCGCTCGGACCGGGTGTGCACGATCATCCCGTCCTTGACGGCGGTCGAGCAGGCGGTCTGCAGCTTCGGGATGCCCTCGATCTCGACCAGGCACATGCGGCACGCGCCGACCGGAGCGCCGAGCTTCGGCTCGTAGCAGAAGACCGGGATCTCGACGTCGGCGAGCTTCGCGGCGTCGGCGAGCATCGCGTTCTCGGGCGCCTGGATCTCGCGGCCGTCGACCGAGAGCGTGATCATCTTCGCGGCGGGGCGCGGCATCAGAGCGCGCCCGCCAGCTGCCGCGAGTGCATGTGAGCTTCGAACTCGTCGCGGAACTTCGCGATCATCGAGCCGATCGGCATCGCCATCGCGT
>CAZABN010000123.1:0-4973 GCA_964483345.1 uncultured Solirubrobacteraceae bacterium | reverse complement strand
TCAGCGTCGTCGCGCTCGGCACGCTGAAGGAGGAGATGCGCCTCGACACGCTCGGGCTCGAGACGAAGAAGTACTACTGGCACCACTACAACTTCCCGCCCTTCTCGGTCGGGGAGGCCGGCCGGCTCGCCGGTCCCAAGCGCCGCGACATCGGCCATGGGGCGCTCGCCGAGCGCGCGCTCGTGCCGGTGATCCCCTCGATCGAGGACTTCCCCTACAGCGTGCGCGTGGTCTCCGACATCTTCGAATCGAACGGCTCCTCGTCGATGGCGTCGGTCTGCGGCAGCTCGCTGTCGCTGATGGACGCGGGCGTGCCGATCGAGCGGCCCGTCGCCGGCATCGCGATGGGGCTGATCAAGGAGGGCGACGACTACGTCGTGCTGACCGACATCGCCGGCGTCGAGGATCACCTCGGCGACATGGACTTCAAGGTCGCCGGCACCGAGCGCGGCATCACCGCGCTGCAGATGGACATCAAGATCTCCGGCGTCACCTTCGACATCCTGCGTGACGCGCTGACGCAGGCCCACGAGGCGCGCCACTTCATCCTCCGCAAGATGGCCGAGGTGATCGCCGCGCCGCGCGAGCAGCTCAGCCTCTACGCGCCGCGGATCGAGAAGATCAAGATCGACCCCAGCCAGATCGGCCTGCTGATCGGCAAGGGCGGCGAGACGATCCGCGGCCTGTGCGAGGAGTACGAGTCCCAGATCGACGTCAACGACGACGGCCAGGTGCTGATCTACTCCGCCAACGGCGAGCTGGCCGACGCCCTCGTCGAGCGGATCCGCACGATGATGAAGGAGGTCGAGGTCGGCGACGAATACCAGGGCAAGGTCGTCAAGACGACGACCTTCGGCGCCTTCATCGAGCTCTCCAAGGGCACCGACGGCCTGCTGCATATCTCGAACGTCTCGCCGGGCAACCGGGTCGACACGGTCGAGGAGGTGCTGAGCAAGGGCGACGAGATCACCGTCCGCGTCGTCGAGGTCGACCGCGAGCGCGGCCGCATCGGCGTTCGCCGCAGCGACGACCCGGAGATCGCCGGCAAGTCCGTCGAGGAGCTGGCGACGCTCGCCGGCACCGGCGGCGGCGGCGGCGACCGTGGTCCGCGCCGTCCGCGCGAGGGCGGCGGCGGCGGCCGAAACGGCGGCTCGCGCGGCTCCGGCCGCCCGCGCCACCGCGACAGCTGATCGCCTCGCACACGCCGGCCGTGAAGAGCGCGCACGTCATCACTGAGCTGCCCGGTGGCGTGCGCGTCGTCAGCGAACGCGTGCCCGCCGTGCGCTCGGTCGCGCTCGGCTTCTGGATCGGGACCGGCTCGCGCACCGAGAGCGACGAGCAGGCCGGCCTCTCGCACCTGCTCGAGCACATGCTGTTCCGCGGCACCGAGCGCTACGGCTCGGAGGAGATCGACCAGATCTTCGACGCGATGGGCGCGGAGCTGAACGCCGGCACCGGCAAGGAGATGACGTCGCTCTACGCGCGCGTGCTCGACGAGCATCTCGAACGCGCCTTCGACGTGATGGCGCAGATGATCACCGCGCCCGCGATCGAGGGTCTCGCGGAGGAGCGCGAGGTCGTGCTCGAGGAGATCGCGATGTACGAGGACGACCCGCAGGAGCTGATCTTCGACGTGCTCGGCGAGACGATCTTCCCCGACGACGCGCTCGGGCGCTCGACGCTCGGGCGCGCCGAGGTCGTGCGCGCCACCACGCGCGAGCAGCTGCGGGCCTTTCACCGCGAGCGCTACTTCGCGCGCAACATCGTCGTCGCCGCCGCCGGCAGCGTCGAGCACGAGCAGGTCGTGGAGTGGGCGCGGGCCGCGCTGACCGCGCCGGCGCTCGGCCTCGGCGCCGCCGAGCTCGCGCCGCCGCTGCCGGCGCAGGCCGCCGGCACCGCGCGCTTTCGCGCCCGCGACACCGAGCAGTACCACGTCACGGTCGGCGCGACCGCCCTCGCCCGCGACGACGACCGCCGCTTCGCCCTGCGCGTGCTCGACAGCATCCTCGGCGGGACCTCCTCGTCGCGCCTCTTCCAGGCGGTGCGCGAGCAGCGCGGCCTCGCCTACGCGGTCTTCTCCTTCCAGAGCCTCTACCGCGACACCGGCCAGATCGGCCTCTACGTCGGCACGCGCCCGGAGAACCTCGCCGAGGTCTGCGAGGTGCTCGGCGGCGAGCTCGCGCGGATCCGCGAGCAGCCTGTCAGCGCCGAGGAGCTGGCGCGCGCCAAGGACAACGTCAAGGGACGCATCGTGCTCGCGCTCGAATCGACCGGGGCACGCATGGACCGGCTCGGATCCGCCGTGCTCGCCGGCCTGCCGATCCTCGAGCTCGACGAGACGATCGAGCTGATCGAGGCGGTCGACGCCGACGCGGTCGGCGCGCTCGCCGCCGAGCTGCTCGCCCCCGAACGGCTCTGCGCCGCGGCGATCGGACCCGACGAGGAGGCGTTCCGCGCCGCGATCGTGCCGCTCACACCGGCCCTGGCGCCCGCGCCATGATCGCCGTCGGCGTGGCCGGCGCCGCGGGGCGGATGGGGATCGCGGCCTGCGCGGCAATCTCCTCTGCCAGCGACATGGAGCTGCGGGGTCAGGCCGACCCGGCGATCGGGGTGGAGCTCGACGCGATCCTCGGCGACTGCGACGTGGTGGTCGACTTCACGCGGCCGGACGCGGCGCTCGCGAACGCGCGCGCCTGCGTGGCGGCGGGGGTGCACGTGGTGATCGGCACGACCGGGTTCGACCTGGATGCGCTCTCGGGGCTGCGCGGCGCGAACGTGTTCGCCGCGCCGAACTTCGCGATCGGCGCGGTCTTGATGATGCGCTTCGCGGCGGAGGCCGCGGCGCACATGGCGGCGGCCGAGATCATCGAGCTGCACCACGACGGCAAGCTCGACGCGCCGAGCGGCACCGCCGCGCTGACCGCGCGGCTGATGGCGGCAGCGTCCGGGCGCCCGGCGCCGCCGATCCACTCCGTTCGCCTGCCGGGCCTGCTCGCGCACCAGGAGGTGATCCTCGGCGACCTCGGCCAGACGCTGACGATCCGCCACGACTCGATCTCGCGCGAGTCGTTCATGCCCGGTGTGCTGCTCGCGGTGCGCCGCGTCGGCACGCTCGAGCGCTCGCCCGTGATCGGGCTCGAGGCGCTGCTGTTCGACTCCTGAGCGAATCCGGCGGTACGGCGGGCGGCCTGGGATACTGAGCGCGATGCCCGATCTCGGCACAGTGATCACCGCCATCGTGACGCCGTTCGACGAGCGGCTGCGCGTCGACGACGACGCCTTCGTCTCGCTGCTGCACCACCTCGCCGCCAACGGCTCCGACGGCTTCGTCGTCTGCGGCACGACCGGCGAGGCCTCGACGCTCAGCGACGAGGAGCACCTCGGCCTCGTCGAGCTGGCGGTCCGTGAGCGCCCCGACGGCGTCACGATCATCGCCGGCGCCGGCTCCAACGACACCCGCCACGCGGTCGAGCTGACGGAGCGCGCCTGCGAGCTCGGCGTCGACGCGGTGCTCTCGGTCACCCCGTACTACAACCGCCCGAACCGCCGCGGCATCCTCGCCCACTTCGAAGCGGTCGCCGCCGCCAGCAGCGTGCCGGTGGTGCTCTACAACATCCCCTCGCGGACCGCCACCGACATGCCCAACGACCTGCTCGCCCGGCTCGCCCAGATCGAGCGGATCGACTACGTCAAGCAGAGCAACGCGGAGAACCTCGCACCCGTCGACGGCCTGCGCGTCTATGCCGGCAACGACGACCTGTTCGCGCGCACGCTCGACCTCGGCGAGGCCGGCGGCATCCTCGTCGCCAGCCACATCGTCGGGCCGCAGATGCGCCGGATGGTCGACGAGCCGGAGAACCGCGCGGCGATCGACGAGTCGCTGCAGGACGTCTACAGCACGCTGTTCCTCACCGCCAGCCCGACCTGCACGAAGGCGGCGCTCGAGCTGCTCGGACATCGCGTCGGCGGCCTGCGCCTGCCGATGGTCGCGGCCGACGACGGCGAGCGCGAGGCGGTGCGGGCGATGCTGGTCCGCCACGGCCTGCTGGAGCACGTGACCGCGTGAGCGTCCTGCGCGTGCTGCCGCTCGGCGGCCTGGGGGAGATCGGCAAGAACATGACGGTCTTCGAATACGACGACCGGATCGTCGTCGTCGACGTCGGCCTGCGCTTCCCGACCCCCGAGATGCTCGGCATCGACCTCGTCCTGCCCGATTTCTCCTACCTGCGCGGGCGCGTCGGCGACATCGAGGCTATCGTCGTCACCCACGGACACGAGGACCACCTGGGCGCGCTGCCGTGGGTGCTGCGCGAGCTCGGCGCCGCCGACGCGCCGCCGGTCTACGGGCGGCCGCTGACGATGGCGATGGCGCGCTCCAAGCTCGAGGAGCACAAGCTGCGCGAGGTCCGCCTGACCGACCTCGAGGACGGCGAGGAGCTGGAGCTCGGGCCGTTCTCGCTCGAGCTGATCCACATGACGCACTCGATCCCCGACGCCAGCGCGGTCGCGCTGACCTGCGAGCTGGGCACGGTGCTGGTGACCGGCGACTACAAGTTCGACCAGACGCCCGTCGACGGCGAGGCGGCCGACATGTCGCGGCTGGCGCAGCTCGGCGCGGAGGGCATCCTGCTGCTCTGCGGCGACTCGACGAACGCCGACCGGGCAGGCTTCTCGCCGTCGGAGTCGGTCGTTGGACCCCACCTCGAGGAGGTCTTCGCGCGCGCCCCGGGCCGCGTGATCGTGACCAGCTTCGCCTCCAACATCCACCGCGTCCAGCAGGTGATCGACGCCGCCGCCGCCCTCGACCGAAAGGTCTCGCTGGTCGGGCGCTCGATGCGCAAGAACGTCGCGATCGGCGGCACGCTCGGCCACATCGAGATCCCCGACGGCCTGATGGTCGGCCCGCGCGAGATCGACGACTTCCCCGACGAGCGGATGGTGATCATCTCCACCGGCTCCCAGGGCGAGCCGCT
>CAZABN010000122.1:0-5035 GCA_964483345.1 uncultured Solirubrobacteraceae bacterium | reverse complement strand
CTTGACTTTGCCCGACAAAGTCCGCTAAGGTTTGCGTCGTAAACTCTAGTTGGGAGGCAGGGCTATGACTACACACATTGGACCGTCATCCGGTGCGCCCGAGGAGAGCGGGATGGAACCCCGCGAGGCGGCGCGCCTGCTGGCGCAGACGCAGGCCGACGCGCGGCGCTCGATGGACTTCCGGGCGCCGTGGGTGTCGCTCGTGGCGGCCGTGGTGGCGCTGGCCAGCTTCGGGATCGTGTGGCTGGACGTCCGCGCTCAGCACCCCTTCACCGGCCCAAGCCCCTTGTCGCTGGTGTGCTTCTACGCGCTGATCGCACTGCGGATCGCCACCGTCAGCTACGCCTACGCGCGGGCACGGACCGGCGTCAGGGGCCACTCGGTGAAGGTGGAGCGCAACGAGGCCGCGGCGATGGGCGCGGCCCTGCTCGCCTGCTATCTGCTTCTGATCGCGATCGCGACCGGAGATCAACACAGCAGAGGCTTCTACTGGTCCCTTTTCCTGAACGGAACCCTGATCGCGCTCGCCGCCATCTGGGCGGGGCGCTCCGCGATCCACAAGAGCTGGCAACAGGTCGCACTCGCGGTTTCGGTCGCGCTGATCGCCGCCGTCGGCGCAATTGCCGGCCCCCGAGGCATGTGGCTCGTCGACGGTGTGGGGCTCTGCGCGTTGCTGCTGGCGAACGCGGCGATCGGCACGTCACGGCGGCGCGGAGGAACTCGGACACACACGGTGCGCACAGGCGCATGACCGCCGAGGCGCTCGACCCGCTCATTCACGTCCCGGCGCGACTCCAGATCATGGCGGCGCTGGCCACCCTGCCCGACGGCGACGAGCTGTCGTTCAAACGCCTCCAGGACATGATCGAGCTGACGCCGGGCAACCTCATCACCCATCTACGCAAGCTCGAAGACGGCGGCTACCTCACGACCAGCAAGACGGGCAGCGGACCGGCCTCGCGGACCTCGGTCGCGCTGACCCACGACGGGCGCTACGCCCTCGAGACCTACGCCACGGCACTACGGGGACTGCTCAACGGAGTGTGAGCCGATGCCTCCCGGTGTGCCGTGATTCGGGCCGGAACTGGGATGCCCTACGGTTTGAGCCATGCCACGGCTGCCGATAGGTGAGCGCGGTGCGCCGCGGCTCGATCGGGCTGTCGGATCGTTGGCGCTACGGCGGTCGGGGAGTGCGTTCCGTTGCCGGGGATGCGCGGGCTCACGATCGTGGGTTGCGTGAGCGACGTCGCGGCGCCATCCGTCGGGCTGCTACTCGCCGACGTTGACGGGACCCTGGTTACTCCGGAGAAGGCCCTGACCGAGCGGGCCGTCGCGGCTGTCCGCAAGCTCAAGGCGGCGGGCGTGCGCTTTGCCATCACGAGCGGCCGCCCGCCCAGGGGCATGGCGATGCTGATCGAACCGCTGGAGCTCGAGCTGCCGCTGGCGGCGTTCAACGGTGGTCTGCTGGTCGACCGCCACCTTGTGGTGCTCGAGCAGCACGAGATCGCGCAGCGCAGCGTGCTTCCCATCGTCGACCTGCTCGAGTCCCACGCCCTCGACGTCTGGCTCTATCGTGGCGCCGACTGGTACGTGCGGCGATTGTCGGCACCGCATGTGGACCGCGAGGCTCGCACCGTGGCGTTCAGCCCAACCCTCGTCTCCACCTACGATCAGCTCACTGACCAGGTTGCCAAGCTCGTTGGCGTGAGCGATGACCCGCGCGCGATCGCCGCGGCCACCGCCGCAGCGCAGGAGCGCTTCGGGGATCACCTTTCGGTGGCGAGTTCACAGCCGTACTACCTGGACGTGACCCACCCCCAGGCCAACAAGGGCGCAGTGCTCCTCGATCTGTCAGCCAGGTATGCGATCCAGCCCGAGGAGATCGCAACGATCGGGGACGGGCCCAACGACATGCTGATGTTCGCCAAGTCCGGGCTCAGCATCGCCATGGGCAACGCGGGGAGCGACGTCAAGCGGGCGGCAAGCTTCGTGACGACGTCCAACGCCGAGGAAGGGTTCGCAAACGCCGTCGAGCGTTTCATCCTGCCTCGCGCCCCGTCGTTGTGAGCGCACTCTTTCGACGACGCGCTGCGGCGCGCCGTACCGGCCGCGTCGCGAGTTCGCGTGGGCTCACGCGCAGCGCCCCAGGCGGTGAAGTGCGACGGGTTCTGTGCGCGCGGCCCGGTGCTCGTGCAGGCCACCGGGCCGACCGCTCAGTTGCTAGCCGGTGATGTTGCCGGCGTTGTTGCTGGGGGTGTTCGAGTCCACCCACGATCCGTTGGCGGCGGTGTTGTAGACGAAGTCGTAGTTGGTCACGCCCGCGTATGCCGCGGTCGGGAAGAAGAGCGACTCGAATGCCAGGTTCCCCTGGTCGTTGCTGGATGTCGTCCCCGTCGTCGTCGGGTCGCACGCGGCGGTGCACGCCGCAAACGGGTCGAAGTCAACAGATTCGCCAGAGCTGGGCGCCGCAACGGCCCAGGTTTCCACTCCGTAGAACGTTCCTGTCACTCCGCCGGTCTGGAGGCTTGTGCCGGGGCACGACGCCGGGTTCGGCTCGCTCACGCCGGCCAGCGTCACGAACGTACCCTTGACCTGCTCGTAGATGGTGTAGCTGCCATCCGCCTGCGGCTCAATCACCCAGGTGCGGTTGTAGGTATCGGTGGCCCAGCTGTTCCCGCAGTCACCGGAGTCAGGACCGGTGCTTGTGCCGGCTGCCGTCACCACCAACGGGCTGTTGACGCCGCTGGCGCCTGCTGCTCCTGCGGTGCCTGCCGGGCCGGTGTTACCTGCGGCGCCCTGGGCAGGAGGGGCGCTGTTGGTGGTGCCGCCGGTCGTGTCGGTCACGCCGGCCTTACCCCGCAGTCCGGTGTAGCCTCGCGGACCACGCTTGCCTCGAAGCTGCGCGAGGACGCTCGGCTTGATCTGGTGTGCGCTGGTGATGATGTAGCTGCTCGCGTACGCTGTTCCACCAGCGGCGAGGACAAGCGCGATGACGGCAAGTGCGCCACTGATTGTCGGGCGGCGTTTCACGATATCTCCCTTGCTCTTGTCGTAGGGGTGACCTCTCCCTTATTGCAGGGGCGATCACACCAAGGTAGGCAGGTGCTTCACTCGTCCGCTCCGTATCTGGGATGACCGCATGGTCACCTGATCGCGTGCGCAATCCCATGAACGCTGCGCTGAGCACGTCGGCAGCGTCGCTGGGATCCCTGTCGTGGACGGAGCGCAGCCTGTCGTCGTCTGTGACGTGATGTCCCGGAAGGTTCCGGGGTCACGTGCGCAACTTATGTGACACCGTAGCAGGAGGTCCTTACCCCTTTAGGGGGTTAAACTCACCCAAACTGATTCTGCTCAGACCCTTGCCGGCGGCGCCGGCGACGCGGCGGTGGCGCCGCTCGCAAGGCGATTCGGAACGCCCTGGTAAGTGCCGTCAGGCAGCCTCGAGCACGATCCACGCGTCGTGTTGGAAGAGCAGCGATCCGACGAGCCAGAAGATGCCGGTCGCGGCCGGTCGCGCGCGACAGACGAACCGGGCGGTTTCGTGCTCGCCGACGTCGAAGGTCGCGGTGGGACTCTTCAGACCGACGTAGTAGTCGAGCTTAAGCGTGTGCGTGCCGGCGTCGAGCTCGATCTCGGTGCTCTCGCGGTTGCGAATCGCGCCGACCACTCGCCCGTCGAGGACGATCTTGAACGGGAAGGCCCAGTCGACTATGCGGAAGGGGCGGGACAGCTGGAGTGTTGCGCTCATGACGTTCGCCTTTCAGTGGGTTGTCCTCGGGTTGGGCCTCAGAAGTCGTCTCGGTGGTCATGGGACCCGGCGGCGTCGGCTTCCTCGCGGTCGGTGCCATACAGCCACAGCCCGTAGAAGTAGGCGATGCCGATCAGGACGGCGACGAGCTGGAACGGCCACATCGGGTTCCTGGTCGCGGCGGCGATCAGACAGCCGGCGACGATCGCCACGACGACGACCGCGAGCGATAGCCGCGCCGCGCGGAGCTTGACGAGCTCCTGGCGCTCGTCGCCCTGCGCGCCGACCGCCGCTCCGATGTCGCTGTCGCGCCCGCCGATCACGTAAAGACCGGCCGCCCAGGCGAGCGCGATCAGCTCGGAGGCGAGCGCGGTCCACCAGCCCTGGCTGATCCCGACCGCCACGGCGATCGCGCTACCGGCAACCACTGCCACTCCCGGCGTCCACAGACGGCGGTGTTTGCTCACAGTCATTCGCTCACCTCCTCGTCTGGCTCGAACAGTTCCTCGACCGGCATCACAAAGACGCGCGCGATCCGAAACGCCAGCGGCAGGGACGGCGCGTAGCGGCCGCCCTCGATCGAGATCACCGTCTGGCGCGACACGCCCAGCGCCGCGGCAAGCTCAGCCTGCGACATGCCCCGTCCGACCCGCTGCTCACGAACTCGATTGCGCACGCAGTAAAGGTACCTTGACATCGGTTGGATGTCAAGGACGCTTTACCTGGTGATGGCGGGAGCGCCGTGCGAGCAGACCCGGGCGGGCGCAGCGCGCTGGGGAGACTCCGTCAGCCCGCCACCGGCGGCGGGTCGTCCGAGAGGTTTCGCACGAGATCGAGCTCGTCACGGATCGCGATGTCGTCGTAGCCGATCGGCGGGATCGTCGGCTTGACGCGACGCGCCTCGTCCACCGCGCCGGGTCGCAGCTCGCTCAGGCGAAAGCCCGCGCGCTGATAGAAGCGCAGCGCGCCGAGGTTGTCGTTCGTCGTCATCACGAGCAGCGTGCGCGCGCCCGCGGCTCGTGCGCGTGCTGTCACGGCTTCGACCAGCGCGTGGCCCACGCCGACACCCTCACGGAATGCGTCGAGCGTCACGATCTCGCAGACGTCCGCGTCGATGCGGTACGTCAGAACCCCGGCAGGCTCATCGCCGATCGACGCCACGAATCCCTCGAGGTCGCCGACGCGATGTGCACGCCCTCGTCCAACGATCGGCTCGCCGCCCCACCGCTCCAGGAGCACCGCTCGCAGCCAGTCAGCGTCCGCGTCGCCGAGTGCGCGCACATGGGG
>CAZABN010000121.1:2112-5163 GCA_964483345.1 uncultured Solirubrobacteraceae bacterium | reverse complement strand
CGCGACTGCGGCCCGGCGAGCGCCTTGCGCGCCTTGAGCTGGTAGACCGCGGTGTAGCCGACGTCGAAGCCGTGGCGGGCCGCGCGCAGGTAGAGCCGCCAGACCCGCAGGCGTTGCGCGCCGGCGAGCCGCTCGGCCTCGTCGAGATGCTCGTCCAGGCGGTCGTGCCAGTGGCGCAGCGTGACCGCATAGTCGGTCATGAAACCCTCAACGTGCTCGGTGTAGAAGCGGGCACGCTCGAAGGCGAGCTGCACGCGCGAGAGCAGCAGCGGCTCGCCGTCGGGAAAGACGTAGCGCATCGTGAACTTGTCGGCGAGCGGATCCTCCTCGGGGCGCATCAGGCTGATCGCGTGGTTCAGCACGATCCCGCCCGGCTTCAGCACCGCGTAGAGCGAGCGGGCGTAGTCGTCGATCTGGGACTGCCCGACGTGCTCGGCCATGCCGATCGAGGCGATCGCGTCGTAGGGCTCGCCGGCCAGCTCGCGGTAGTCGGCGATGCGGATCTCGACGCGGTCGGAAACACCGGCCTGCGCGACCCGCTCGCGCGCGAGCTCCGCCTGCGAGGGCGAGAGCGTGATCCCGGTCACGTAGGCGCCGTACTCGCGTGCCGCGTGGATCGCAAAGCTCCCCCAGCCACAGCCCACGTCGAGCACGCGCTGACCAGGCTGGAGCTCCAGCTTCTGCGCGATCAGGTCGAGCTTGTCGTGCTGCGCCTGCTCGAGCGTCGTCGCCCCGCGCGAGAACAGGGCGCAGCTGTAGGTCATCGACGGGTCGAGGAACAGCGCGAAGAACTCGTTGCCGACGTCGTAGTGGTAGCGGATCGCCTCGGCGTCGCGCTGCGGGCTGTGGCGCTCACCGGCGAGCAGCAACTCGGTCGAGGGCCGGCGCGGGAACCCCGCCGGCAACGCGGCCAGGACGAGCGCCGCGAGCAGCCGGCGCTTGGCTGCACCGGCGATCGGCGGCGGCACCCAGTCGTCGACGACCACGAACGCGCCGTCGATGTCGTCGGTCTCCAGCGAGCCCTCGACGTATGCGCGTCCCAGCCCTAGCGGCCCGGGGGCGCGCAGCGCGTGCGCGATCGCCGAGGCGCGGCGCACGAAGAAGGTGGGCGCGTCGGGAACCGTCGCGGGGACGAGCCCCCCGTCCCAGAACTCGATCGAGAACGGTCGCTCCGGCAGGATTGCGATCAGCTCGCGACAGAGCCGAGCTGTTGGCCGCAGCAACCGCATTGCTGCGCAGCCTATACGCCGCCAGCTGTCGGCCCGCACCGGCCGGGCGGGCCTACCCGGTGGACGGCTGTCGGGGGCGTTCCGTCCAGACGTTGTGCCTCAAACGAACGGTGCGACGCATGGAGTCCGGCGGCTGTGGAAGGCTTTGACCCGTGGAAGGCCTGGAGAGATGAACGTCCTGATCTACGGCGACACGGAGCGCTCGCCGGTGCTGCGCCACGAACTGCCGCTTTCGATCGGCGACCCCTTCCTCTACCTCGAAGCCGGTGAGCGCCGCGCGGTCCTGACACACGCGCTCGAGGACGCGCGGATCGCCGGGGCCGCGCCCGACGTGGAGCGGCTGCTGCAGGACGCCTTCGGCCGCGACACGCTGATCGCCGAGGGTCACCCGCGCAGCGACGCCGAGCTCGAGGTGTGCGTGCGCGCCGTCGCGGAGCTGGGGATCCGCGACGCGTTCGTGCCGGCCGGGTTCCCGATCGCGCTGGCGGACCGGCTGCGGGCGGCGGGCGTCGCCCTGACTCCCGACGACTCCCTGTTCGTCGCGCGCCGGCGCCGCAAGAGCGCCGCCGAGATGGCGGGCGTCCGCCGCGCGTCCGAGGTCGCACTCGCGGCGATGAGCGAGGCCGCGACGATGCTCCGCGAGGCGGCGATCGACGGCGACCAGCTCGAGCTGGCGGGCGAGGTCCTGACCTCGGAGGCGGTCCGCTCGCGGATCCGTGAGCTGTGCGCGCGCGGCGGTGCGCCGGCGCCGGCGGACATCATCGTCAAGGCGATGGGCCCGGGCGCCGCAGCCGGCCACGACCGCGGCGCCGGTCCGCTGCCGCCGCACACGCCGATCGAGATCGACCTGTGGCCGCGCGATGAGCGCTCCGGGTGCTGGTCGGACATGACGCGCACCTTCGTCCGCGGCGAGATCAGTGACGCGATCGCCGCGATTCACGCGCTGGTGCTGGAGGCTCACGAGCGCGCCTGCAGCGCCGTGCGGCCCGGTGTCGCGGGGGTCGAGCTGTACGGCATCGCATGCGACGTGTTCGAAGCGGCGGGACATCCGACGCAGCGCACCAAGGCGCCCGGCGAGACGCTGCGCGAGGGCTTCTACTTCAGCCTCGGCCACGGCGTCGGCCTCGAGGTCCATGAGCCGCCGATCCTCGGCCGCGGCGACCCGAGTCCGCTGATCGCCGGCGACGTGATCGCGGTCGAGCCCGGCACCGTCGACCCCGCGGTCGGCGGTACACGCGTCGAGGATCTGCTGCTCGTGACCGACGACGGCGGCGAGCGGTTGACGGGCTCGTTCTCATACAGCCTCGTGCCGTAGGCGGGCGCGGGCGGCCGGAGGCGGTGCCGACGGCCGTGGGCGGTGTCGTGCTCTGGGACTTCGACGGGACGCTGGCGTGGCGGCCCGGACTGTGGGGTGGCTGCGTGCTCGAGGTGCTCGACGAGCTCGCACCCGGACACACCGCCGAGCTGGCACAGGTGCGCTCCGGGTTGAGGGGCGGCTTCCCGTGGGACCGCCACGAGCAGCCCCACCCGGAGCTGTCAGCGCCCGATGCGTGGTGGCGAGCCCTGACACCGCTGCTGAAGCGCGCGATCCACGACAGCGTCGAGGAGGCGCGGGTGGCCGAGCTCGCGCAGGCGGTGCGGTCGCGCTTCATCGACGCGACCCGGGGCTGGAGGGTCTTCGACGACACGCGCGCGGCGCTGCGGATCACCTCGGCCGCAGGCTGGCGCAACGTCGTGCTGTCCAATCACGTGCCCGAGCTCTCGGCGCTGGTCAGCGGGCTCGGCCTGCACGATCTCGTCGAGCGGGTTTTCAGCTCGGCCG
>CAZABN010000121.1:0-2012 GCA_964483345.1 uncultured Solirubrobacteraceae bacterium | reverse complement strand
CCAAGCACGCGAGGCGCCTGAACGAGGAGGAGAAATGATTCACGCACTGGCACCCACGATCGCCGTACTCGCCGCGACGACCGCCCACCACCGGCGCGGCGCTTTGGTCGCGCTGATCGTGCTGCTCGTCATCGTCGGCCTCGCCTACTACGCCTGGCGTCAACGCCGGCTGCGCCAGAAGGCGGAGAACGAGCGCCGCTGAAGCGCGCCCCCACGGGGCGGCGGCCGTCGCGCGGCGGCGGCGGTTCCGCGCCGTCCGAGCCTCGCCGGTTCCAGGTGGGAAGATCCAGGAACCGACCGCAGAGAGGCAGGCCCTGATGAACACACCCGCGCAGTTCACGATCGGCAGCAAGGTCGTCTGCAGCGACGGCGCCTGCGGCGAGCTGACGCGCGTGGTCGTCGATCCGGTCGCGCGCGTGCTCACGCATCTCGTCGTCGATCCGCGGCATCGGCGCGGAACCGGCCGGCTCGTACCGGTCGAGCTGGTCGAGTCGACGGCCGGCGAGATCGCCCTCGCCTGCACGCTGGCCGAGTTCAAGGCGCTCGAGGCGGCCGAGGAGACGCAGTTCCTGCCGGGGGCGACCGGAGAATGGAGCTACGGCCAGGGCGAGATGTTCTCGTCCCCCTACTTCGGGCTCGGCCGGGGCATTCGCGTGGCGAGCACCTACGATCGTGTGCCGGTGGGCGAGGTGGAGGTCCGCCGCGGTGAGCAGGTGCACGCCACGGACGGCGAGATCGGGCATGTTCGCGGGCTCGTGATCGATGCGAGCGACAACCACGTCACCCACGTGCTCCTCGACGAAGGTCATCTCTGGGGGCAGAAGCGGGTGGCCATCCCGATCGGCGCCGTCAGGGAGGTCGCCGACGACGGCGTCTGGATGACGCTCACGAAGGATCAGATCCGCGACCTGCCGGACGTCGACGTCGACGGGCTCTAGCGGGTCGCCCAGAACCCGGCGCGCGCGGCGCCGGCCGGCCGGTTCGGGCTCCGGGCGCCCGCGCAGCCACGATCGCTGCGGGACAGCCGACGGCAAACGCCTCGGCCGGATGTCCCGTGCGTGTTTTCGAGTCGCCCGCTACCCCGAGGTCACCGTTCCGAAGAAGGCGCACCCCGCAACGCTGCCGAACGACGGGGCCTTCTGATAGCCGATCGCGCCGGTCACGACCTGGCCGGAGCTGCCGGCGTAGGAGAACGACGTCTCGCCGGCGCTGGACGGACCGAGCGGAGCCATGCTCGCGGGTCCGAGGTTGTTGACCTGAGCACCGAACGTCGGCGTGCCGGCGTTGCCGTAGCCGCTGAACGTCAGCTCGGAATCCGCGCTCGCCGGGCCGTTCGCCGCCAGACTCGCGTTGCCGGAGCTGTCACACGCGGCCAGGATCGTCAGCCCGGCGCCCGTGTAGAGGGTCTCACTGGTCGAGCTCGATGCGGGCGTCGGCACGCGCAGCGACAGCTTCGTCACGGTCTCACCGTCGACGGTCGTCGCGTTCGCGGGCCCCGTCGCCCCGGTGGGGCCGGTCGCGCCGGCTGCTCCGGGCGCTCCGGGGGCACCCGGCGGTCCAGCCGGCACTCGCGCCGGAATGGCGAGCGCCACCCAGCCGCCGGAACAGTGGTGCCCCGGCTTCCAGACATTGAAGCGGCCGCCGTTCGGCGGCAGGCAGACATTGATGTTGCCGTGCGGACCGATGAACGAGCTCGAGCTCGCGGCATACGCAACGCCGCCGCCGGCAACGCACAGTCCAAGCACCGCAGCGACCTTGACGAACGTGGAACGGCGCGGACTCAGCCGTCGCATCGGAGCCCCCCTCTGCTGAGCGCGGGCGTGCAGCCGCGGGACGCTGTGACGTGATCGTGCATGTCGCCTCCAATCGGGACCGTGGATATCCCCCTCGAGCTGGAACCCGGCGGCACCGCGCCCGATGCGTCCACTGACGGAGTTCTTATGCGCGCGAGCGGGCGAAAGGAGAGCGCTCTAGTGATGCCCCCGGCAGGATTCGAACCTGCGACATTCGGA
>CAZABN010000120.1:0-5235 GCA_964483345.1 uncultured Solirubrobacteraceae bacterium | reverse complement strand
CGAACGACATGACCTTCGAGCCGCCGCCCTGGAGGTTGTTCATCAACAGGAACCACAGGCCGAAGAAGAGGACGAACGGCAGCAGGTAGAGCAGCAGCGACGACCAGGTGCTCGAGCTCTTCGGCAGCACGTTGTAGGACACCTTGGACAGCGGGTGGGCCTTGTTGTACGCCGCGGACTCGTTGACCACCGTCGTCAGCATCGTCGTGCCCGGGTCGTAGCCGACGGAGTAGCGCACGCCGCTCTTCAGCGTGACGTTGATCGAGTTGCTGTTGGTGTCGGCCGTGAACGACTTGACCTGCCCGTTCGGCAGGTCCGACTGCGTGAACGACTCGTAGTTGTGCAGCACGCCGGTCGAGGCGGGCGGCGACACGAGCTTCGCGACGAAGAACGCGAGCACGATCACGATCAGGATCGGGAAAAGGGCGCCTCTGAAGACGCGGTTCATCTACGGCTCCGCGGGGTCGGGGACTTCATGTCCAAGGCTCGCAAGCGTACCACGGAGGCTTTACGGCCAAATCCGCTTGATAGCGGGCATGCAGCAGTGATCAGGGGCCCGCCAGGGCCGCCACATAGGGAAGATTGCGGTAGCGCTCGTCGTGATCGAGGCCGTAGCCGATGGCGAAGCAATCGGCGATCTCGAAGCCGACGTAGCGGACCGGCAACTCGACCTTGCGGCGAGCGGGCTTGGTCAGCAGCGCGCAGACCTCCACGCTCGCCGGGTCGCGGGCGCCGAGGCTGCGCAGCAGGTACTGCAGGGTCAGGCCGGAATCGACGATGTCCTCGACGATCAGCACGTGGCGACCCTCGATCGGGCGCTCGAGGTCCTTGAGGATGCGCACGACGCCCGACGAGTCGGTCGCCGAGCCGTAGGAGGCGACCGCCATGAAGTCGACCTCGCAGGGCACGTCGATCTGGCGCATCAGATCGCTCGCGAAGAAGACCGCGCCCTTCAGCACGCAGACCAGCAGCAGGTCGCGGCCGGCGTAGTCGCGCGAGATCTCCTCGCCGAGCTCGCGCACGCGACGCTGGAGCGCGCGCGCTCCGACGAGGGTCTCGCCCAGCAGCGGATCGGGCATCGAGCGGGTCAGTGTAGTGGCGGCCCCGGCTCGCCCGCCCCGGCGCCCGCCGGGACGGCGCGCAGCACGGCCAGCCGGCGCGTGTCGGCGCGCACGCGAAACGGCTCGGCGGTGGCGACGCGCGGGATCCACGCGATCTCGCCCGCGCTCAGCACGATCGGCAGCGAGGAGCGCTGCGCCCGCGGGATCCGCCGGTCGGTGAAGAGGTCGGCCAGCGTCTTCGAGCCGCCGAGGCCGAGCGGGCGCATGCGGTCGCCGGCGCGCCATGCGCGAACCGTCAGCGGGCCGCTGCCCATCCGGTCGGCGTCGAGCAGCCCGACCTCGCCGCCGGCGTCGGCGAGCGCCGTCGCTCCCGCCCGCTCGAGCGTCGCGCGCAGCGACCAGCTGCCGAACGCGACCGTTCCGGGCACGCTCAGCGACTCCGCGCCGGGGACCGCCGCGACCGGCGCCTCGCGCGTGAAGCGCAGCACGCCGTACTCGACGACCGCGCGCGTGCCGGCGCCGACGTCGAGCGACGCGCTGCCGCCACGACCCGCCAGCGCGACGAGCTCCGCGAGCCGCCCGCCGACGCCCGCCACCGGCTCGCCCGCGGCGTCCTCGGCGAGCCGGATCACGACCAGCCGCGCCAGCGCGGCGGGCAACTCCTCGAGCCGCGTCAGCGCGATCCGCCGGCGGCCCGCGAGCGCGACCTCCACGACGCCGTCGAGGACCGCCGACTCGGCCTGCAGGATCTCGACGCTGCGCAGCAGATTCTGCTCCGCCGCGGGGTGCACGGCACGCAGCGCCGGCAGCACGCCGTGGCGCACGCGCCCGCGCGCGAAGCGGCTCGAGTCGTTGGTGCTGTCGTCGCGCCAGCGCAGCCCGCGATCGACGCAGTGCGCGGCGGTCTGCTCGCGCGTCAGGCGCAGCAGCGGCCGCACGAGGCGACCCTCGCGCGGCGCCATGCCAAGCAGGGCGCGGCGCCCCGGTGAGGCGGCGAGGCGGTAGAGCACGGTCTCGGCCTGGTCGGAGGCGGTGTGGCCGGTGGCGATCAGCGCGCTGGGCGAAAGCTCGAGCGCCCGCGCGTAGCGGACGTCGCGCGCCCACGCCTGCAGGTTGCCGCGCACCGGCGCCGGCGGCGCGGCGACGCAGACGCAGCGCACACCAAGGAACTCGCAGACCTCGCGCACGTGGCGCTCGTCGCCGTCGGACTCCTGCGCGCGAAGGCCGTAGTTGACGTGCAGCGCGGTCACCCGGGCCGCACCGCAGATGCTCGTCAGCACGTCGATCAGGCAGATCGAGTCACGGCCGCCGGAGACGAGCGCGACGACGCGGTCCGTCGGCGACAGCGCGCCGGCGGCGCGCACCGCATCCACCACCGAGCGCCCGCCCATCGCCAAAGGTTCGCAGACCGCGATAATCGCCGGCCTGAGCGATCTGCCGGATGCCATCCACCTGCACCCCACCGCGCCGCTGGCGCCGCGGGTGCTGCTGCCGGGCGATCCCGGCCGGGCGCTGGCGCTCGCCCAGGAGCTGCTGCGCGAGCCGCGGATGTTCAACCACAACCGGGGCCTGTGGGGCTACAGCGGGCTGGCGGCCGACGGCGAGCCGCTGACGATCCAGAGCACCGGGATCGGCGGACCGTCGGCGGCGATCGTGCTCGAGGAGCTGATCGCGCTGGGCGCGCGGCGCGCGATCCGCGTCGGCACCGCCGGGGCGCTCGACGCCGCGCTGGCGCTCGGTGAGCTGCTGATCGTCGAGCGGGCGATCGGGGCCGACGGGACGAGCCGCGCCCTGAGCGGTGCGGAGAGCCACGACGGCGACCCCGAGCTGCTGGCCGCCCTGCGCCGCTGCGACGCGGGCGCCCGGAGCGTCACGATCGTCTCCTCCGACCTCTTCTACGAGGCCGGCGAGCCGCGCTTTTCGCAGTGGCGCGCGCAGGGCGCGCTGGCGGTCGAGATGGAGTGCGCGACGCTGTTCGCGCTCGGGGCGCTGCGCGGCGTCGCCGTCGGCTGCGCGCTGGCGGTCACCGACCAACTCGCCGCCGGCGCGCGCGAGCGCATCGACGCGGCCGGCCTGCAGGAGGCGGGCCTGGCGGTCGGGCGGCTCGGGGCGGCTGCGCTCGGGGCGCTCTAGAAGTTCTCAATACTCGGCGTGTGGGCTGGCGAGCGCCGGGTCGAGCGGGGCGAGGACGCAGGGAGCGTGTAATGGCGGAGCCATTGCCGCGACCGAGGACGCTGCATCCGCGCTGATCCGCCGCCGCCAGACGTGGGCGGGGGGTGTTGAGACGACTTCTCAGTCGGACTCGGCCGCGCCCGCAACCTCTTCGACGTGCAGGCGCTCCTGGCCGGGGGACACGGGCGGCGGCGCGTCGGGCCGGCGCTCCGAAAGCTCGGCGAGCACGCGCGTCACGTCGCCGATCTGCTCCTCGATCGCCTCGAGCCGGCCCGCGATCGTCGACGGTGTGGCGCGCAGCCCGTCCTCGAGGCGCGTCAGCGCGTCCTCGACGGCCTCGAGCCGCTGGGAGACCGAGCGCACGCGCCTGGTCAGCCGCTCCATGTGCGTGGCGGAGGGCAGGTTGAGGAAGTCCATCGCGGCCTCCTGCGCCTGCGTAGCCTTCCCGCGCGCCTCGAAGGCGGCGGCCAGCGCGGAGTTGATCCACGGATTCTCGAGCAGGTCCTGGGCGATCCGCCCGAGCGCCTCCTCGCCGCGCGCGGTCACGCGGTCGCGCAGACTGTCCGCCTGGGGTTCCTCGGCCACGACCTGAAGGCTACTCCCAACTGCGTCACGGGTCGCGCGCCGCGGGGCAGGCCCGGCGCGTGCCGCGAGGCGGCCCGTGCGCGTGCCGCGAGGCAGGCCTGGCGCGCCCCGCGAGCCCAACCCCGGCACACCCCGCCAGCCCGGCCCCGGCGCGCCCCACGAGCCCAACCCCCGCGCGCCCCGCGAGCCCAACCCCGGCGCGCCCCGCGCGCTCAGGCGCCCCCGAAGCTTGGCGGGCGCCGCTCGATGAAGGCGCGCACCCCCTCGGTCGCGTCGGCGGTGGCGAAGACGCGCGCGAAGGCGGCCTTCTCGGCCTCGATCCCGGCCTCGAGCTCGGGCCCGGACGACAGCCGCTTGATCTCCTCGACCGCGACCGGCGCCGCCGCCGCAAGCCTGCGCGCCCAGGCGAGCGCGGCGTCGAACAGCTCGTGGTCGGCGACCACGCGGTTGACGAGGCCGTACTCCCACGCCTCGAAGGCGTCGATCGGCTCGCCGATCAGGTTCATCTCGAGCGCGCGGCCCGCGCCGACCAGGCGCGGCAGGCGCTGCGTGCCGCCGAAGCCGGGGATGATCCCGAGCTTGACCTCGGGCTGTGCGAAGCTCGCGGACTGCGCCGCGATCCGCAGGTCGGCTCCCATCGCCAGCTCGCAGCCGCCGCCGTAGGCCACGCCGTTCACCGCGGCGATCGTGACGATCCGCGAGCGCCCCGCCTCGAGCAGCAGCGCCTGCATGCGATCGACGAGCTCCCGCTCGCTGTCGACGTCCATCGTCGCGAAGGCCTTGATGTCGGCGCCCGCGCAGAACAGCGCCGGGTTGGCGGAGGCGATCACGAGCACGCGCACGCTGCCGGCGTCGACGATCTCCCGCCACAGCACCGCCAGCGCGTCGAGCAGCTCGATCGTGATCGAGTTCGCCGGCGGGTTGTCGATCCAGGCGATCGCCACCTCGCCGCGCGACTCGAGCTTGACCGGGCCGTCCTGGCCGCCGTCGGGTCGCGGGGTCGGGAAGAAGCCCTGCCCCGTCGCCGCGCCGAGCCTGCCCTGCGCGACCAGGCGGCGCAGGATCGTCGGTGGCTCGAACGCCTCGCCCCACCGCTCCGCGGCGCGCTGCAGACGCGCGAGCGTCACGTCGAGGCCGATCGCGTCGGCGCGCGCCAGCGGCGGCGGGACCAGGCCGGCCCCGGCCATCAGGGCGACGTCGATGTCGCGCGCGGAGGCGACGTCCTCCTCGAGCAGCAGGCAGCATTCGACCAGCGCCTTCAGCGCGAAGCGCTCGGCGAGCGCCTCGCCGTCGAACTCCTCGCTGCCGGTGCTGCGCGGCGCACCGCCCTCGTAGAAGCCGCGCCCGCTCTTGACCCCCAGGTCGCCCTTCGCGACCAGCTCGCGCATCCCGGCGTGGACGTGGAAGCGCTCGCCGA
>CAZABN010000119.1:0-5349 GCA_964483345.1 uncultured Solirubrobacteraceae bacterium | reverse complement strand
GCTGCTCGGGTCGCGCGGGTGCGGAGGCTGCCAGGCGAGCAAGGCTGTAGCGCCGTAGCACGACCGGCGCCTTGACCATCGTGGACGCCTCATCCACCTGCGGGAGGAGCAGGAATCTGGATCGGGCGTTGGGTGTGTTCATGGCCGGGATGATCGAGCAGGGGGCCGTCCGCGTCGTTGGACGGCTGGCCAAGATCCGCGCCGGCGGCTTCTCAGCTTTGTCAGCCGTGCTTTTTGCCTGCTGACGCGCAGTTATTCGCCGCCGCCGGGCTCGAGCCCGAGCGCAGCTCGAATCAGGCGCGTCACCTCCGCGCCGTCCGCGCGTCCGCGCGTCTCGCGCATGATCGGCCCCACCAGCGCGCCGATCGCCTTCGGGTTGCCCGCCCGCACCTGCTCGGCGGCCGCGGGATCGTTCGCGACCACGCGCGCGACGATCTCGGCGAGGCCCCCGGCGTCGTCGATCGCACCGAGGCCGCGCTCGGCCACGATCTGCTGCGGATCCCCACCCTCGCGAACCAGCACGTCGAGCACCTCCCGCGCCGCGGTCACGCTGAGCGCCCGCGCGGCGACGAGCGCGACCAGCTCCGCGAGCGCCGCCGGCTCGACGGCGCTGTCGGACGGGTCGGTGTCGCCGATCCGCGCGACCAGCTCGCCGCCGACCCAGTTGGCGAGTGCCACCCCGTGCGCCGCGTCGGCGCTCAGCGCCCGCTCGTAGAAGTCGCCGAGCTCGCCACGGAACGCGAGCTGGTGCGCGCGCTCGGGGGTGAGACCGAGGGCGCGTTCGAAGCGCTCGGCGCGTGCCGCCGGGAGCTCCGGCATCGCCGTGCGCGCCGCGGCCAGCATCGCCTCGGTCGTCGCGATCGGCACGAGATCCGGCTCGGGGAAGTAACGGTAATCCTGGGCCTCCTCCTTCGAGCGCAGGGTCGTGATCGCGCCGGAGGACGGATCGAAGTGGAGCGTCTCCTGCACGACCTCCTCGCCGGCCTCGATGATCGCGGTCTGGCGTTCGATCTCGGCCGCGACGCCGCGCTCGAGATGGCGGAAGGAGTTCATGTTCTTCAGTTCCGTCTTGGTGCCGAGCTGCTCGCTGCCGGCGGCCCGCAGCGACACGTTGGCGTCGGCCCGCAGCGAGCCCTCCTCCATGTTCACGTCGCTGACACCCAGCGCGCGCAGCGTCGCGCGCAGCAGCTCGAGCCACTCGCGCGCCGGCGCCGGGGAGTGCAGGTCCGGCTCGGTGACGATCTCGACCAGCGGCGTGCCGCCGCGGTTGAAGTCCACGACGGAGAGCTCGGAGCCGTCGATCCTCCCGCTCGCGCCGATGTGGATCAGCTTGGCCGCGTCCTCCTCGAGGTGGACGCGGTGGATCCGCACGCCGGCGAGCTCGCCGCCGCGGCACAGTGGCTCGTCGTACTGGGAGATCTGGTAGCCCTTCGGCAGATCGGGGTAGAAGTAGTTCTTGCGGTGGAAGATCGAGCGCGGCGCGAGCTCGCAGCCGAGCGCCATCCCGATCATCAGTCCGAAGTGGATCGCCCGCTCGTTGACGACCGGCAGGGCCCCGGGGAGGCCGAGGCAGACCGGGCAGGTGCGCGTGTTCGGCGGTTCGCCGAAGCTCAGCTCGCAGCCACAGAACATCTTCGTCGCGGTCGCGAGCTGGACGTGGATCTCCAGGCCGATGACCGGTTCGAGGGCCACGCTCACCGTCGTCGCCTGTCCACGTTCACGCTCACCGTCGCCGCCTGTCCTCGCTCATCGCTGCCTACGCCTCATGGGGCGCGCTGCCGTCGAAGGCGAGCGCCTGCTCGAGCGCGAAGGACGCGCCGAGCAGCGCGTTCTCGCTGAACGCGGGCCCGGCGAGCTGGAAGCCGACGGGCAGTTCGCGGCCGCCGCCGGGTGGCTCGGCGAGCCCGCAGGGAATCGAGATGGCGGGGATGCCGGCGAGCGACATCGGCACCGTGCAGAAGTCGTTGAGGTACATCGCGAGCGGGTCGGCCGTCTTCGCGCCCAGCTCGAAGGCGACGCCCGGAGCCGTCGGCGTGGCGATGAAGTCGAAGCGCTCGAAGGCGGCGGCGAAGTCCTCGGCGATCTTCGTGCGCACGCGCTGCGCGCGTCCGTAGAAGGCGTCGTAGTAGCCGCTCGAGAGCGCGTAGGTGCCGAGCATGATGCGCCGCTTGACCTCGGCGCCGAAGCCGTCGTGACGGGTGCGTGTGTACATCTCCGTCAGGTCGGAGGCGCCGGCGGCGCGGTAGCCGTAGCGCACGCCGTCGAAGCGCGCGAGGTTGGACGAGGCCTCGGCCGGAGCCAGCACGTAGTAGGCCGCCAGCGCGTGCGGCGCGTGCGGCAGCGCGCACCGCTCGACACTCGCACCGAGCGTGCGCGCGACCTCGAGGGTCTGCTCGAACGCCGCCAGCACACCGGGCTCGATGCCTTCGCCGGTCAGCTCGCCGGGCACGCCGATCCGGACGCCGGCGAGGTCGCTGCGGGTCGGGCGCTCGATCGCGCCCGGGAACTGCAGCGAGGTCGAGTCGCGCGGGTCGCGGGGCCCGACCATGCGGCTGTAGAGCAGCGCCGCGTCGGTCACGTCGCGGGTCAGCGGACCGGCCTGGTCCAGCGAGGACGCGAAGGCGATCATGCCGTAGCGCGAGACTGCGCCGTAGGTGGGCTTGAGACCGACGATGCCGCACAGCGCAGCCGGCTGGCGGATCGAGCCGCCGGTGTCGGTGCCGAGCGCCCAGGGCGCCGACCTGGCGGCGACCGCGGCGGCGCTGCCGCCCGACGAGCCGCCCGGCACGCGCCGGCGGTCCCAGGGGTTCAGCACCGCCCCGAACGCCGAGTTCTCGGTCGAGGAGCCCATCGCAAACTCGTCCTGGTTGGTCTTGCCCAGCAACGGAGCGCCGGCGGCGGCGAGCCGCTCGACGACCGTCGCGGTGTAGGGCGGGCGGTAGTCCTCGAGGATCCGCGAACCGGACTGGCTCGGCACGCCCTCCGTGCAGAACAGGTCCTTGACCGCGAGCGGCACGCCGCCGAGCGGTCCCTCCACGGCCGCCGGCGCCCCCTCCGCGACCCAGACGAACGCGTTCAGCTGGTCCGCGGCCGCCCTCGCCCGGTAGGCCTCGAACAGCTCGCCGGCGTCGAGCTCACCGCGCTGCACGGCGTCGGCGGCCTGTGCGGCCGACAGGGCGATGATCTCGCTCATGCCTGCGGGCTCGGCACGGCAAAGCCGTCGTCGGCGACCTGCGGGGCGCTCGCCAGGGCGCGCTCGCGCGGCAGCGACGGCTGCGGCTCGTCGGCGCGCAGGGCGTTCTCGACCGCCACCACGTGCGAGGTCGGTGCGACGTCATCGAGGTCGAGCTGCTCGATCGTCGCGATGTGCTCGAGCACGCCCGCCAGCTCGACCGCCATCCGGTCGACCTCGGCGTCGCTGAGCTGCAGCCGCGCGAGCCGCGCGACGTGGCGGACCTCCTCGCGATCGATCATCGCGACACCGGCACGCCCCAGAAGGGACGCTCGTCACGCAGCGAAAGCCACGCCGCGGCCGCCACCCCGAGCGCCCCCGCCAGGCCGAGCCACAGGCCGTAGCAGCGCCCGCTCGCGCCCGCCGGCGGCGCCGCCGCGAAGACCGCGATCAGCACGCTCGCGATCAGCCCGAGCAGCGTCGCGGACACCGCTAGGACGAGCGGCACCGCGGGCGAGCGCTGCGTGACGGTCGCCGCCGCCAGCGCCAGCGCCGCGAGCGCCGCGAGCGCCGCGAGCGCCGCCGCGGCTGGCACTGCGTGCCAGGCGTCAACACGCGCCCCGGCCTCGTCGAACCACGGCAGAAACAGCGTCACGGCGAGCAGCAGGGCGGCCGGCAGCGCGAGCGCCTCGGCCGGGCGGAGCCTGCGAAGGTCGATCCTCACGGCGCGAAAGCCTATCCCGCAACCGGCGGCGACAGGAACGGCGGCCCCGGCGCGCCCGCGTACGTGTGGCGTCAGCGGCGACCCCGGCGCCCGCACGCCCGCGCCATCAGCGACCCCGGCGCCCGCGCGCCCTACCGTCAGCCGAGCGTCGGCTCACCGGCGGCGGCCCGCGCCGCGAGCACGGTGTTGCGCAGCAGGCAGGCGATCGTCATCGGGCCGACCCCGCCCGGCACCGGCGTGATCGCGCCCGCGCGCTCGCGGACCGCGTCGAAGTCGACGTCGCCGACCAGGCCGCTCTCGAGGCGGTTGACGCCGACGTCGATCACGGTCGCGCCCGGCTTGACCCAGTCGACGGTCACCATCCGCGGGCGCCCGACGGCGGCGATCAGCACGTCCGCCCGCGCGCAGACCGCCGCCAGGTCGCGGGTGCGCGAATGGCAGGTCGTGACGGTCGCGTTGGCGCCGAGCAGCAGCTGCGCCATCGGCTTGCCGAACAGGTTCGAGCGTCCGACGACGACCGCCTCGGCGCCCTCGAGCGCGACGCCCGCGCTTTCCAGGAGCACCATCACGCCGCTCGGCGTGCAGGGCCGCAGTCCCGGACGCCCGAGCGCGAGCAGGCCCGCCGAGAGCGGCGTCAGCCCGTCGACGTCCTTGGCGACATCGACGAGACCGGTCAGCTTGACGCCGTCGAGGTGCTCGGGGAGCGGCAGCTGAACCAGCACGCCGTTGATCAGCGGATCGGCGTTGAGGCGCTCGATCAGCTCGGTCAGCTCGGCCTCGCTCGTCTGCGCGGGCAGGCGGTGATCGTGGGAGGCGATCCCGATCGCCTCGCACTCGCGGTGCTTCATCGCGACATAGACGACGCTCCCCGGGTCCTCGCCGACCAGCACCGTCGCGAGTCCCGGCGGGCGGCCGTGGCGCTCGACGAAGCCGGCCACATCACCCGCCAGCTCGGAGCGGAGCGCCGCCGCGACGGCCCGTCCGTCGATCACCCGGGCGCTCATCGCCTGCTCACCGGCGCGAACTCGGCGAGCAGCCGGCGCTCCGAGCCGTCCGCGGCGAAGCGCACGATCACGATCCCGTCGCGTTCGAGGCCGGTGACGACGCCCTCGCCGAACGACGCGTGCACGACGTCCTCGCCGACGCGGTAGGTGGGCGCAGGCGTTCGCGGCGAGGCGGTCGCGGCGCCGGCCGCCGACGCCGCGGCCCAGATCCCCGGAGCGCCCGGCTCGCCGCCGTTGCCGAAGCCCAGGGTGCCGATGCGTCCCGTCCCGGATCCGAAGACGTCGTCGCTCGCGTCCGTCAGGGCGGGCGGGATCTCGTCCACGAAGCGGCTGCGCAGGCCGAAGCTCTCCGCCCCGAACAGCGTGCGGCGGCGGGCGTAGGTGAGCGTCAGCTCGCTCATCGCGCGCGTGATCCCGACGTAGCAGAGCCGGCGCTCCTCCTCCAGCGA
>CAZABN010000118.1:0-5375 GCA_964483345.1 uncultured Solirubrobacteraceae bacterium | reverse complement strand
CGCGCAGGAAGCTCGGCACGTGCTTGACGTCGAAGAACACGCCCGAGATCAGGATCACCGGCACGAACACGGCGTTCACGACGGCGGGCGCGGATTCGAAGTTGGGGATCGCGTGCGAGAGTGCGACGCCGAGCGAGGCGAAGCAGAGCACGCCGAGCGCCACGAAGACCACCAGCTCACCAGGTTCGGGCGGCCAGCCGAGGCCGAAGAACACGCGCCCCGCGAGCACGACGATGGCGATCTGGATCACGGTGTTGGTGACCGCGTTGAGCGCGAGCCCGCCGAGATAGGTGCCGCTCGGCAGGGGGGTGCCGCGCATCCGCTTGAGCACCCCCTGTTCCCGCAGAAAGGTCAGGTTGTAGGCAAGCGCCGTGAAGGTCGTCGACATCACGCTCATGCCGGCGATGCCCGGCACGATGATCCGCAGCTCGTGGCGGTTTCCGCTGACGATCGCGCCGAACAGCGCGAGGAAGATCAGCGGCAGCAGGAAGTTGAAGAAGGCGGCGCTCGGGTTGCGCCAGAAGAGGTGGCGCTCGAAGCGGTACTGCCGCCAGAGCATCGCTAGCGAGTCAGGCATCGGCGGTCAGTTCGAGGTAGATCTCCTCGAGGCTCGGGCGCGTCACGGAGAGCCCCTCGAGCGCCTCGCCGTTCGCGAGCGCGGCGCTGGTCAGCTCGTGCAGCAGGCGAGTCGGGTCATCGGTCTGGTGGACGACCAGCTCGCCGTCGACGAGGTGGGCGACGCGGTAGCGCGAGCCGCCGCCGACCCCCAGCTGTTCGGGCGAGCCCTCGGCGAGGATCTGCCCGCCCTTGATGATCGCGACGCGGTCGGCGAGCTCCTGCGCCTCGTCGAGGTAGTGGGTCGTCAGCAGCACCGTCTTGCCGAGGTCCTTCAGCGAGCGGATCGTCTGCCAGGCCGTGCGGCGTGCCGCCGGATCGAAGCCCGTCGTCGGCTCGTCCAGGAAGACCAGCTCGGGATCGCCGATCAGCGCCAGCGCCAGGTCCAGTCGCCGGCGCTGGCCGCCGGAGAGCTTGCGGGCGCGCTCGTCGCGTTTCTCGCCCAACCCGACCAGCTCGATCACCTCCGCGACATCGCGCGGATGGGGATAGAAGCCGGCGAAGTGCGCGACCACCTCCGCGACGCGCACATGGCTGTAGATGCCGCTGCTCTGCAGCACGATGCCGACGCGCCGGCGCAGCTCGCGCGGGCGCGCCTGGGGGTCGTAGCCGAGCACGCTGACGCTGCCGGAACTGCGCGCGCGGTAGCCCTCGAGGATCTCGACGGTGCTCGTCTTGCCGGCGCCGTTGGGGCCGAGCAGGCCGTAGATCTCGCCGCGCGCGACGGTGAAGTCGATGCCGCGAACGGCCTCCAGCTCGCCATAGGTCTTGCGCAGGTCGCGCACCTCGATCGCCGGGCCGCTCGCCATTGCCGCCATCATCCCAAGACCGCGGCCACGTTCGGCGCTCGCCCCGCCGGCGCCGCCACGGCCGGCGCCGGCGGCGCTACCAGTGGACGCCGCGAGCCAGACTGGCGAGCGCGATCTGCTGTGCCGACGCCGCGCTGTCGTCGTCGTCCTCGCCGCCCTCGCCGCCCGCGGGCGGCGAATCGGGGAACAGCCGGTAGGCGGCGTGCAGCAGCTGGTCGACGAGCTTCGGCGCCAGCGCGTACGCGACCTCGCCGACGGTTCCCAGGCGCGTGCCGATCTCCTTCGGCTTGGAGCGGATCGCCTCGCAGATCATCTCCGCCGCCTCCTCCGCGCTGATCGCCGGGAACTCCTTGTACAGCCGTGTGGGCTCGATCATCGGGGTGCGCACGAGCGGCATGTGGATCGTCGTGAACGTGATTCCGTCGCCGATCACCTCGCTGGAGATGACGCGGGTGAACGCGTCGAGCGCGGCCTTCGAGGCGACGTAGGCGGAGAACCGCGGCGGATTGACCTGAACGCCGATCGTCGAGACGTTGACGACATGGCCGCCGCCTCGCTCGCGCATGTGTCTGAGCAGCAGCATCGTCAGCCGCGCAGCGCCGAAGTAGTTGAGCGCCATCGTGCGCTCGTAGTCGTGGAAGCGGTCCTCGGCGGCGGTCGCCGAGCGGCGGATCGAGCGGCCGGCGTTGTTGACGAGCACGTCCACCGGGTGCTCCGCCAGCACCGCCGCGACGAGCGACTCGATCGACTCGCGGTCGGAGAGGTCGGCGGCGAACACGTGCGCCTCGCCGCCGGCGGCCTCGATCTCGGCGCGGGTCTGCTCGAGGCGCGCGGCGTCGCGAGCGACCAGGATCGGGATCGCCCCGGCCGCCGCCAGCGCGCGCGCCGCGGCCGCGCCGATCCCCGACGAGGCTCCCGTGATCAGCACGTGACGGCCGGCCACGGCGGCCGCGAGCATGCCGGCGCGGTCGAGCTCGGGGTTGAGCCGGCGCTCCCAGAAATCCCACAGGCGGGCCGCATAGTCCTCGAGCTCCGGCACCTCGATCCCGCTTCCGGCGAGCGCCGCCCGCGCCTCGCGGGTGTCGAAGCGGCAGTCGAAGGTGAGGCTGCCGAGCAGCTCCTCCGGGATGCCGAGGTCGCCGAGCACCGCCCGCAGCGCCTGGCGCACCGCCGGCACGCCCATCGCCGCCGAGAGGCTTCCCGCCGGCAGCCCCGCGAGGATCCGGTGGTCGATTCGCAGCGCGAGCGTTGGCGCGTGCGCCGCCCGCGCGAAGGCATTGATCACCTCGCCGCTGCGCTGCGAACGCGGGCTGCACAGGTGGAAGGTGCGCCCGTCGAGGCCGGCCTCATGCGCGATGTGGTCGATCGCGTCGGCGACGAAGTCGACCGGGACGATGTTGGTGTGACCGAGCTCCGGCCCGACCAGCGGCACCCATTCGGGGATCAGGTGGCGCGTGCGCGCGATCGCCTTGAAGAAGTAGTAGGGCCCGTCGATCTTGTCCATCTCGCCGGTCTTCGAATCTCCGACGACGACCGACGGGCGGTAGATCCGCCACGGCACGGCGGACTGGCTGCGGATCAGCCGCTCGGCCTCGAACTTCGCCGCGTGGTAGGGCGTCTGCAGCGTCTGGCCGAGGTCGAAGTCCGCCTCGCTGAAGGTGCCCCGGTGGCGCCCGGCGACCGCGACCGAGGAGACGTGGTGCAGGCAGCCGACCTCGAGCGCGGCGGCGAGCTCGAGCATGTTGCGCGTGCCGAGCACGCTCGCGCGCGCCGTCTCGTCAGCTCCCGCGCGCATGTCGTAGAGCGCGGCGAGGTGAAAGGCGCGCTCGACGTGGCCCCGTGCGGCCGACACCCAGGCCTCCTCGACGCCGAGCAGCGGGCGCTCGAGGTCGCCCTCGACGATGTGCACCCGCTCGCTGTCGAAGAGCACGCCGGCGCGTGCCAGCGAGGCGGGGCGGACGACCACGTAGACGTCCCCCTCGCGGGCGAGCAGGCGCTCGACGAGGTGGCGCCCGATGAAGCCCGTCGCGCCGGTGACCAGCGAGGACATCGGCGAAGCGTATAGCCCCCGCGGTGGCCGCCTGCGGCGGCCACCGCGGTGCCTGCAGAGTGGTCGCTCCGGCCGACACCCGGACGGCGGCGACCGACCGCATCACTGGCGTGACCGCTGGGCGGGCAGCGGTCAGCCTCGAAAGAGGCTGCCTAAAAATTCAGCGTGCGCTGGCGCGCCGCTACCAGCCGCGCTGCCACTCGGCGCTCTTGGCGCGCGCCTTGGCAGCTTCCTTGTGGGCGTCCTTGCGCTTCTCGAGGCGCCCCTGGACCATGCTCGCGACGAAGATGAAGGTCGGGAAGAAGAGGATCAGGATGAAGCCGGCGGCGGTCGTGACCTTGTCGTTGGTCTGACCGTAGAGCCCCTCGCCGCCGTCGTGGGCCAGCGCCGCGGGTGCCAGCACGAGCAGGGCGATCGCGGTGGTCGTGGTGAGGGCGATCAGTCTGCGCATGGGCGCGCACTCTACCGGAGCGGGCCGCGGCATACGATCAGAGGCATGGCCGTCGTGATCGCCTCGAGCCTCGCCAAGGACATCGCCGGAGCACCGCTGCTGCGCGGCGTCTCGTTCAAGCTCGAACGCCGCGAGCGGATGACGATCGCCGGGCGAAACGGGGCCGGCAAGACGACCCTGCTGCGGATGCTCGCCGGCGAGGCGACGCTCGACGGCGGCGAGCTGGCGATCGCCAAGCACGTGCGCATCGCGCTGCACGACCAGCGTCCGCCGCGCGACCGTGGGCTGGCGCTGCGCGAGTACCTGCTGTCGGGGTGCAGCGCCGAGCTTGCGATCGAGGCGCGGCTCGCCAAGCTCGAGGCGGCGATGGCGCAGGGGTCGGCCGATGCGGCGACGCTCGAGCGCTACTCGCGTGCCCAGGCCGAGCTGGAGAGCCATGGCGGCTACCGCTGGCGCGACCGCGCGACCGACGTGGCGCACGGGCTCGGTTTCCACGACGAGGATCTCGAGCGCGCCCTGGCGAGCTTCTCCGGGGGCGAGCTGACGCGCGCGTCACTCGCACGGGCGCTCGCGAGCCGCCCCGACCTGCTGCTGCTCGACGAGCCGACCAACCATCTCGACATCGAGTCGCTGGAGTGGCTGGAGCAGGCGCTCGTCTCGCTCGACGCGGCGATCGCGCTGGTCGCGCACGACCGCTGGTTTCTGGAGACGGTGGGGACGGCGGTGCTCGAGCTCGAGGCCGGACGCTCGCGGTTCTTTCCCGGCACCTGGCACGCCTGGCGCGCCGAGCAGGCGGCACGGGAGCTGGCGCTGGGGCGCGCGATCGAGCGCCAGCAGGCGGAGGTCGCGCGGCTCGAGCGGTTCGTGGCGCGCTGGGGCGCGGGGACGCGGGCGCGCCAGGCGCAGTCGCGTGTCAAGACGCTCGAGAAGATCGAGCGCATCGAGCGGGCGCCGACCGACGGGGCGTCACTGTCGTTCCAATTCGACGCGCCGGCGCGCAGCGGCCGCGTGACCTTCGAGCTGGAGGACGCGCGGATCGAGGTCGGGAGCCCGGCGATCGTGCTGATGGAACACGTCCAGCTCTGGCTCGAGCGCGGCGAGCACGTGTCGCTCGTCGGCCCGAACGGATCCGGCAAGACGACGCTGATCGAGGCGCTGACCGGGCGCCGGCCGCTCGCCGCGGGCCGGCTGCGCACCGGGCACAACGTCTCGGTCGGTTTTCTCTCCCAGCACGCCGACGAGCTCGGCAACGAGGGCACCGTGCTCGAGGCGACCCAGCGGGCGACGGGTCTCACCCCCAACAAGGCCCGGGCGCTGCTCGGGCGCTTCCTGTTCGGCGGCGAGCAGGCCGAGAAGCCGCTCGCCGGGCTGTCCGGTGGCGAGCGGCGCCGGCTCTCGCTCGCGATCCTCGTCAACAGCGGCGCGAACGTGCTGATCCTCGACGAGCCGA
>CAZABN010000117.1:0-5441 GCA_964483345.1 uncultured Solirubrobacteraceae bacterium | reverse complement strand
TCGTTCCGTCGCTCGAGAAGCTCCGCCAGGAGGGCGAGGTCGGCCAGGCGCGCCTGACCCAGTACACGCGCTACCTGACGGTCGGGCTGGCGTTCGCCCAGTCGATCGGCTACGTCTTCCTCTTCCACTCGCTGCCGAGCGGCTCCGCCGGTTCGATCATCCCCGCGTTCGACCTGCAGCACATCCTGCTGATCGTGATCTCGCTGACCGCCGGCACGATCGTGGTGATGTGGATGGGCGAGCTGATCACCCAGCACGGCATCGGCAACGGGATCTCGCTGATGATCTTCGCGAACATCGTCTCGCGTCTGCCGGGGGCGGCCCAGACCTGGTACCAGTCCAACAACCAGGTCTTCAAGGTCGTGCTGCCGTTCCTGGTGCTCGCCGTCGTCGCGGCGGTCGTCTTCGTGCAGGAGGGCCAGCGGCGAATACCGGTCCAATACGCCAAGCGTGTGATCGGCCGGCGGATGACCGCCGGCGGCCAGACCTACCTGCCGTTGCGCGTCAACATGGCGGGCGTCATCCCGGTCATCTTCGCGGCTTCGCTGATGGCGTTCCCGCCCACGCTCGGCCAGATCCTCAACACGAAGTGGTCGATCCAGCTCGAGAACTTCTTCTCGCCGAACGGCTGGCACTACATTCTCGGCGAGGCGATCCTGATCGTCATCTTCACCTACTTCTACACCGCCGTCACCTTCAACCCGGTCGAACAGGCCGACAACCTGAAGAAATACGGCGGCTTCATACCCGGGGTCAGACCCGGTCGGCCAACGGCCGAATTCCTCGATCGGATCCTCGCCAGGCTCACCTTCCCCGGTGCGCTCTACCTCGCGGCTGTCGCCGCGCTGCCGGCGATCGTCTACGCGCGGACCGGCGAGAACTTCAACTTTGGCGGCACCTCGATCATCATCGTGATCGGCGTCGCGCTGGACACGATGAAACAGCTGGAGGCGCAGTTGATGATGCGCAACTACGAGGGCTTCCTCAAAACCTGAGCGTGCGCTGACCGGCTAGGCTTGGTTTCAGCGGCGGCCGGCGCGGCGGCCGCGCCGGCGCGGCTGACGCGGTGAAACCTTCACGATGTCCGAACTCAATCTGATCCTGCTGGGTCCCCCCGGTGCCGGCAAGGGCACCCAGGCCGCGCTGCTGACGGAGGACTTCGGCCTGCCGCACATCTCGACCGGTGACATCCTGCGCGCCGCGGTCGAGGCGGGCAGCGAGCTGGGGCGCCACGCACAGGAGTTCATGGACAAGGGCGAGCTGGTGCCCGACGCGGTCGTGATCGGCGTGATCGTCGAGCGGCTCGCCGACGACGACGCGCGCGACGGGTTCCTGCTCGACGGCTTCCCGCGCACGATCGAGCAGGCGGGCGCGCTCGGCCAGCAGCTCGAGGCGCATGAGCGGCGCCTGACCGCCGTGCTGCTGCTCGACGCCCCAGACGAGCTCGTCGTCACGCGGATCTCCGGGCGGCGGAAGTGCCGCAAGGAGGGGCATCTCTACCACGTCGAGTTCGACCCGCCGAAGCACGCGGGCCGCTGCGACATCGACGGCTCCGAGCTCGAGCAGCGCGACGACGACCGCGAGGAGACGGTGCGCAGGCGGCTCGACGTCTACCACGCCCAGACCGAGCCGCTGATCGGCTACTACGAGGAGCTCGGCCTGCTGCGCCGCTTCGACGGCACACGCTCGCCGACCCAGGTGCACGAGCGCATCCGCGCGACGCTCGCCACGCTGCGCCTCGAGGAGGACCTGTGATCATCCGCAAGTCGCCGGAGGAGATCGAGGCGATCGCCGCGTCGGGGGAGATCCTCGTCCGCACGCTGCGGCTGCTGGAGCACCAGATTCGCCCGGGCGTCACGACCGCCGAGCTCGACGCGGCCGCGGAGCGCTACATCCGCTCGCAGGGCGGCGTGCCGACCTTCAAGGGCTACCGCGGCTTCCCCGCCTCGATCTGCGCCTCGCCCAACTCGATGATCGTGCATGGCATCCCAGGCCCCTACGCGCTGGAGCGCGGCGACGTGATCTCACTCGACGTCGGCGTGACGCTCGACGGCTGGGTCTCCGACGCGGCACGCACCTTCCCCGTGGGGCCGGTCGGCGTGCTCGCACAGAACCTGCTCGAGGCGACCGAGCGCTCGCTGATGGCCGCGGTCGAGCAGTGTGTCGTCGGCAACCGGCTCGGCGATGTCTCGCACGCGGTCCAGGCCAGCGCCGAGGCCGACGGCCTCTCCGTCGTGCGCACCCTGGTCGGGCACGGCGTGGGGCGCAACATGCACGAGGATCCGCAGATCCCGAACTTCGGCGATCCCGGTACGGGGCCGCGGCTGGAGGAGGGGATGGTGCTCGCGATCGAGCCGATGACGACCGCCGGCGGGCCGTCGGTGCGGGCCGGCGCCGACGGCTGGTCGATCTACTCACAGGACGGATCGCTCACCGCGCACTTCGAGTTCACCGTCGCGATCACGGCGGATGGGCCTCGCGTGCTGACGCCCTGGCACCGTCCCGACGGCGAGGAGCCCGCACTTGGTAATATGCGCGGTCGCGCTCGGGTCGGCTGACCCGGGCTCGTTCGTGCGTAATCCGCGGGAGGTAGCGGCAGCCGGCCCGGCTGCCAGAGCCGACCCGTCCGGATCCATCCGAAAGGGACCATGAAGGTACGACCGTCGGTCAAACCGATGTGCGAGAAGTGCAAGATCGTCCGCCGTCACGGCGTCGTGCACGTGATCTGCAAGAACCCGCGGCACAAGCAGCGGCAGGGCTAGCGCGATGGCACGCATCGCCGGCGTCAACCTGCCGCTCAACAAGCGCGTCGAGATCGGGCTGACCTACATCTACGGGATCGGCCGCCCCACCTCGAACAAGCTGCTCACGACCAGCGGGATCTCCGCCGACACCTACGTGCGCGACCTCACCGATGAGGAGGTCGGCAAGCTCCGCGACGCGATCGACCAGGAGCTGACGGTCGAGGGCGACCTGCGGCGCGAGCGCTCGCAGGACATCAAGCGGCTGACCGAAATCGGCTGCTACCGCGGCATCCGCCACCGGCGCGGCCTGCCGGTGCGCGGGCAGAACACCAAGACCAACGCCCGCACGCGCAAGGGTCCCCGGCGCATGCAGGTCGCGGGCAAGAAGAAGGCCGGTAAGAAGTAATGCCCGCGCCGAGACGCCCCGCGCGCGGTCGCCGCAAGGTCAAGAAGAACATCCCGGTCGGCCAGGCCCACATCAAGACGTCGTTCAACAACACGATCGTGTCGCTGACCGACCAGCAGGGCAACGTGATCGCCTGGGAGTCCGCCGGCGGCGCCGGCTTCAAGGGTTCGCGCAAGTCGACGCCGTTCGCCGCGCAGGTCACGGCCGACGCCGCGGCGCGCAAGGGCATCGAGCAGGGACTGCAGAAGGTGGAGGTCTTCGTCAAGGGGCCCGGCTCCGGGCGCGAGACCGCGATCCGCTCGCTGCAGGCCGCCGGGCTCGACGTCACCGGCGTCCGCGACGTCACCCCACAGGCCCACAACGGCTGCCGCCCGCGCAAGCGGCGCCGCGTCTAAGGGACCGACCGGGCACCACCGTGGCCAGAGACACCTCACCCCAGTGCAAGCAGTGCCGCCGCGAGGGCCAGAAGCTGTTCCTCAAGGGCGAGCGCTGCCTGACCGACAAGTGCGGCGTCGAACGGCGCTCCTACCCGCCGGGCGAGCACGGCCGCGGCCGCCAGAAGCAGAGCGAGTACCGCCTGCAGCTGCGCGAGAAGCAGAAGGCGCGCCGCTACTACGGGCTGCTGGAGAAGCAGTTCCGCGGCTACTACGAGAAGGCCTCGCGCCAGCCCGGAATCACCGGCGAGAACCTGCTGACGCTGCTGGAGTGCCGCCTCGACAACGTGCTCGTGCGGCTCGGCTTCGCCGCCTCGCGCCGCCAGGCGCGCCAGCTCGTCCGTCACGGCCACTGGACCGTCAACGGCCGGCGCGTCGACATCCCCTCCTACCAGGTCCGCCCCGGCGACGTGATCGCGGTGAAGGCGGGAACCCCGGCCCAGCAGGTGATCCGCGACGCGACCGAGCTGACCGGGCAGGTGCCGGCCTGGCTGCAGGCCGACCACGACGGGCTGACTGCGAAGGTCCTGCGCAAGCCCGAACGCCGGGAGGTCGCGGCGCCCGTGCAAGAGCAGCTCATCGTCGAGCTGTACTCGAAATAGCCTCAACTCTTCACACTCTGGCCGGCGCCCGGGCGGGCCTGCGAGCTTTCAGAACACGACGACGTTAGGACCCCGATGCTTGACTTCCAAATCCCCCGGATCACTAGCGAATCCGTCGACGACAACCGCGGCTCGTTCGTCATCGAGCCGCTGGACCGCGGCTTCGGCTACACGTTCGGCAACTCGCTGCGCCGCGTTTTGCTGTCCTCACTGGCCGGCGCGGCGGTGACGAGCGTGCGGATCGAGGGGGTGGCGCACGAGTTCTCGACGATCAGCGGGGTCAAGGAGGACGTCACCGACATCGTGCTGAACCTCAAGGGCATCGTCTGCCGGATGCATTCCGATGCGAGCGAGATCGAGGCGGCGCTCGTCGCCACCGGTCCCGGCGACATCACGGCCGCCGACATCGACCTGCCCTCGGGTGTCGAGATCCTCAACCCCGAGGTTCACATCGCGACGCTCGACAAGAAGTCGCGCCTGGAGCTGTACCTGACGATCGGCCGCGGCCGCGGCTACCGTCCCGCCGAGGACAACAAGTCGCCCGACCAGCCGATCGGCGTGATCCCGATCGACTCGATCTTCTCGCCGGTGCGCCGTGTCGCCTACGCCGTCGAGCAGGCGCGCGTCGGCCAGCGCACGGACTTCGACAAGCTGACGCTCGACATCGAGACCGACGGGTCCGTCGACCCGCAGGCCGCGTTGCGCGAGGCGGCGGAGCTCCTGATCTCCCAGCTCGCGATCTTCACCGACGAGGACCGCATCGAGGAGCTGCGCGCCGGACCGCTCGGCCAGCTCGACGGCGGCCTCGGCGGCGCGGCGGGCGTGACGCCGCTCGCCCCGCAGGGCGAGGAGTGGGGGATCCTGATCGAGGAGCTGGAGCTGGGGGTGCGTTCCTACAACTGCCTCAAGCGCGCCGGCATCCAGACCGTCGGCGACCTGATCTCGAAGTCCGAGGCGGAGCTGAACGCGATCCCCAACTTCGGCAAGAAGTCGATCGACGAGGTCATCGAGACGCTCGAGGCTCGCGGGCTGAGCCTGCGCGAGGACTGAGGCGGCAGACCGATGCGCCATCAACGCAAGCGCCACCAGCTGAGCCGCGACCCCGCGCATCGCAAGGCGCTGCTCGCGAACCTCTCCAAGGAGGTGATCGAGCACGAGCGGATCAAGACCACCGAGGCCAAGGCCAAGGCGGTCAAGCCGGAGCTCGAGAAGCTGATCACGCTCGCCAAGCGCGGCGATCTGCACGCCCGCCGCC
>CAZABN010000116.1:0-5582 GCA_964483345.1 uncultured Solirubrobacteraceae bacterium | reverse complement strand
GCGAGTGCTGGATCAGGAAGGTCACCAGGGTGCCGACGAACATCAGCCCGCAGGACCATTTGCCGAGCGTTTCGCTGAGCATCCGCCCGGTGATCTTCGGGAACCAGTAGTAGATCGCCGTGAAGATCCCGAACACCGAGCCGCCGATCAGCACGAAGTGCAGGTGCGCGACGACGAAGTAGGTGTCGTTGAGCTGCCAGTCGACCGGGAAGATCGCCAAGAAGACGCCGGTGATCCCGCCGATCGTGAACAGCGAGATCGAGCTGACGGCGAAGATCAGCGGCGTGCGGAACTCGATCGAGCCCTGCCACAGCGTGCCGATCCAGTTGAAGATCTTGACGCCGGTTGGCACCGCGATCAGGAACGACGCGATCATCGCGAAGATCAGCACGACGACCGGCGTCGGCGTCGTGAAGAGGTGGTGGATCCAGGTCAGCAGGCCGAGGAACGCGATCAGGATCGTCGACGCCGCGATCGCCTTGTAGCCGAAGATCGGCTTGCGCGCGAACACCGGCAGCACCTCTGAGATGACGCCGAAGGCCGGCAGCACCATCACGTAGACCTCGGGGTGGCCGAAGAACCAGAACAGGTTCTGCCACAGCAGCACGGAGCCGCCCTGCGTCGCGTCGTAGAAGTGCGTGCCGAAGTGGCGGTCCAGCAGCAGCATCGTGACCGCCGCCGCGATCACCGGCAGCGCGACGATCAAGAGCAGCGAGTAGGTCAGGATCGACCAGACGAACAGCGGCAGCCGCGACCAGGTCATCCCCGGCGCGCGCATGTTGGCGATCGTGGCGAAGAAGTTGATCGCCCCGAGCAGCGAGCCGAGCCCGGTCAGGTGCACCAGGTAGATCCAGGCGTCGACGCCCCCGGAGGGGGAGTAGGTGGACTCGGACAGGGGCACCGTGGCGATCCAGCCGGCGCCGGACGGGGTCCAGAAGACCGATGCGTAGAAGACAACGCCGCCCGCCACGAACAGCCAGAACGAGATCGCGTTCAGGCGCGGGAACGCGACGTCGCGGGCGCCGATCATCAGCGGCACGAAGTAGTTGCCGAGGCCCGCCATCATCGGCACGACGAAGAGGAAGATCATCGTCGTGCCGTGCATCGTGAACAGCTCGTTGTAGACCTGGGGCGAGATCAGGTCGTTGTTCGCGACGCCCAGCTGCAGGCGCAGCATCAGCGCCTCGACGCCGCCGACGATGAAGAAGACGAACGCCGTGACCATGTAGAGGATCCCGATCCGCTTGTGGTCGGTCGTGGTCAGCCAGCCCATCAGGCCCTGGGGCGGGCGCTCGACGTGGTCGACGACGATCTGCGGGATCGGGTTCAGTGTCGTGGCGGCCATCGGCGGCGTCAGATTCTCACGGGTTCTCGACCGCGGCGGAGCCGGTTCGGTTCTGCAGCGCCGCGCGGCCGGCCGCGCCGCCCGCCTTCGCCGCCTTCAGCTGCGCTTCGAGGTTGTGAAGCCACGCCAGCCACTGCTTCGGCGGCAGCGCCGTGACCAGCGCCTTCATCCTCGCGTGGCCCTCGCCGCAGAGGAACGCGCACTGCCCGGTGTAGGTCGCGGGCTTGTCGATCTTGAAGTACGTCCAGTTCGTGTAGCCGGGCACCGCCTGGACCTTGCCGCCGAGGTCGGGGATCCACCAGGAGTGGACGACGTCCTGCGAGACGACCTTGAGCACGACGGTCGTGTTCGTCGGCACGTACATGTGGTAGTAGGTGTAGGGGTCGTCGAGCTGGTCGGGCAGCTTGCCGAAGCCGAGGTAGGTGAAGCGCCAGAGGAACTGCTGGCCGTTGACCTGGACCGTCATGTAGGGGCCCTTCGGCGGTGCGATCGAGTCGCTGCTCGTCAGCTCCGCGCCGTCCGTCACGCTCAGGCCGCCCGGCCCGGAGACGGGGGGAGTGCGAATCGAGTGCAGCTCGGCGAAGGTGACCGTCGCGAGCGCGATCAGTACGACCGCGGCACCGACCGTCCAGCCGATCTCCAGGCGCGTGTTGCCGTGGATCTGGACGGCTGTGCGGCCCTTGCGCTTGCGGAAGCGCACGAGCGTGTAGAGCAGCGTGCCCTCGACGCCGACGAACACCACGATCGCGATGTAGAGCGTGATGTCGTAGAGGTTCGCGATCTGGTTGGCGTTCGGCGAGCCACCGGACTGCGGGGTGAGGAAGTGCGCGAACGCGTCGGGCGCGAACACCGCCCCGGCGATCAGCGTCAGGGCGCAGAGCAGCGCCACGTTGCGCAGCTGGGAGCGTTTGTTGGCAAGCGATCGGCGCAACGCGGCGAGATTGTATTCACGCTCGCGACATTCGCGCGCGGCGCGACCCGCACGCGCGCACCGGCGTGCCGCAACGCTCATGTGCCGCGCCGCGCCGGACGATACGGTTTAGCCATGCGCGCGCCGCTGATCGGTATCTGCACCGCCCTGGAGCAGGCCCGCTGGGGCGTCTGGGACCAGCCGGCGATGCTGCTGCCGCGCAACTATGTCGACGCCGTCCAGCGCGCCGGCGGCGTCGCGCTGATGCTGCCGCCGGACTCGCGCCTCGTGGCCGATCCGGACGCCGTGCTTGACCTGATCGACGGCCTGCTGCTGGCCGGCGGCGCCGACGTCGACCCGCAGTTCTACGGCGAGCAGCGCGCGCCGCAGACCGTCCACACGGTGCCCGAGCGCGACGACTTCGAGCTGGCGCTCGCGCGCCGCGCGATCGAGCGTGACATCCCCTTCCTCGGCGTCTGTCGCGGCATGCAGGTGCTGAACGTCGCCCAGGGCGGCACGCTGATCCAGGATCTGCCGACGGTCCTCGGACACGAGCACCACTGCCGCGTGCCCGGGAGCTTCGACGGGGCTGATCACCCGGTGCACCTGGCCGCCGGCTCGCAGGCCGCGAAGGCGGTCGGCGATGCGCACGCCGGCACGCTCTCGCACCACCACCAGGGCATCGGCGAGCTCGGCGAGGATCTGCTCGTCAGCGGCTGGTCCGACCTCGACGAGGTTCCCGAGGCGATCGAGGTGCCCGACAAGCGCTTCGCGGTCGGTGTGCAATGGCACCCCGAGGCCGACGCGACGAGTCAGGTGATCGCGACGCTCGTCGAGGAGGCGCGGGAGTACGCGCTCGCGCGGTCAGCCTGAGCCGCTCACGTACCTCATCCCAGCAGGCGGTCCGCGCCGTCGCCGCGGCGGTGCTGATCGGCGCCGTCGCGCTGCCGGTGATGCGCCGGCGCCTGCGTCTGCGCCCGGCGCCGGTGCTCGCCGGCGCGGCGCTGGCTCCAGCCTCGGCGGCGATCCTCTGGCCGCGCTCGCGCACGCGCGTCGCGATCGTCTGCATGCTCCAGATGTACGTCTACCTCGCGGCCTACAAGATGCCCAACGACGACGCCGCCGCGCTCGAACGCCGCGTGCACATCGACTACCCGGTGGCGCTGGACCGCCTGCTCGGCTGCGGCGAGCTGCCGACCGCCCGCCTGCAGCGGGCGCTGCACCCCGACGGCTACTTCCGCAACTACGAGAAGCTGCTCGTCTGGGCGCACTGGATCTGGTTCGCGACGCCGCACGCGACGCTCGCGTACCTGGCGATCTTCGATCGTGAGCGCTTCCCGCGCGCCGCGGTGCTCACCTACGCGGTGTTCGACCTCGGCGTCGTCTCCTACTGGCTGGCGCCGACCGCACCCCCGTGGTACGCCGCGCAGAAGGGTCGCGCCGGCGGCGGGGCGACGCCGGTGCGGCGGCTGATGGTCGAGTACGGCGAGAGCTTCTGGCGAAACGGTTGGGCGCCGCTCTACAGTGTGCTCGGTGGAAACCCGCTAGCCGCGATGCCCTCACTGCACTTCGCCACATCCGCGATGGCCGCCCTGCTGCTCGCCGAGAGTGGCCCGCTCGCCGGCGCCGTCGGCGGCACCTACGCGGCGGTGCTCGGCTTCTCGCTCGTCTACCTGGGCGAGCACTATGTCGTCGATCTGCTCGGCGGCCTCGCGTTGACGCTCGGCGTGCGCCGCCTCGAGCGCGTCGCCGGCGGGCCGGTGCGCGCGATCGGGTCGGCGATCGAACGGATCGGGCGCTTCGCGAACGAGCCGCGGAGCGCGTGATGGAGGAGGAGGCGCCACCTCCGCGCATGCGGGGCGTCGATCACACGCAGATCGGCACCCTGGCGCCCGGCGAGGAGGGGATGCCGCGCGTCATCCTCACGCGGCGGCGTGCGATCGCCCTCGGCCTGTTCGTCGTCTCCGTCCTCGCGTTCCTCTACTTCGTCCTGCCGAAGCTCGCCGGTCTGGGCAAGACGTGGGATCGCCTGGACCAGGGGGCGCCGGGCTGGCTCGCCGTCGCCGCGGCCTTCGAGGTGCTGTCGTTCGCCGGCTACGTGGCGCTCTTTCGCACCGTGTTCGTGCGCTCGCAACGCCCGCAGATCGACTGGCGGGCGAGCTACGAGATCACCATGGCGGGGCTCGCCGCGACGCGCCTGTTCGCCGCGGCCGGCAGCGGCGGCGTGGCGCTGACGGTCTGGGCGTTGCGGCGCGCCGGTCTCGACCGCCGCACGGTCGCGGCCCAGATGGTCGCCTTCATCACCGTGCTCTACGGCGTCTACATGACGGCGCTCGTGATCTTCGGGGTCGGCCTGCGCACCGGCGTGCTGCCCGGCGGCGGCAGCTTCGCGATCACGATCGTGCCGGCGATCTTCGGCGGCAGCGTGATCGCGCTGTTCCTCGCCCTGACGCTGATCCCCGTCGATGTCGAGGGGCGGCTCGCCGCCTGGCAGACGCGCCGCGGCGCGCACCGGCGCGGCACGCGGATCCTGGCGCGGATCGTCACGCTGCCGGCGCTGGCGGCGAGCGGCGTTCGCGGGGCGCTGGCCGTCGTGCGCTCCCGCGACCCCCTCGCACTCGGCGCGATCGCCTGGTGGGCGTTCGACATCGCGACGCTGTGGGCGGCGTTCAAGGCGTTCGGGGCGTCGCCCGCGATCAGCGTCGTCGTGATGGCCTACTTCGTCGGCATGTTCGCGAACGTGCTGCCGCTGCCCGGCGGGATCGGCGGCGTCGACGGCGGCATGATCGGCGCGTTCATCGCCTTCGGCGTCAACGCGCCGATCGCGGTGGTCGCCGTGCTCGTCTACCGCGCCTTCGCGTTCTGGCTGCCGACGGTGCCCGGCGCCGTCGCCTACGTGCAGTTGCGCCGCCGCGTGGCCGGCTGGGCCGCGGGCGGCACGCAGCTCGACGCGATCGGCACCGCGAGCGCCTGAGCGAGCCCGCCACTGCCACTACACTCGTGCGCTGGCCACCACGACGACAGGAGGAGAGGATGCTCGAGCTTCTGCCGAACTGCGAATGCTGCGACCGTGACCTGCCGAACGGCTCCCCCGACGCGCGCATCTGCACCTACGAGTGCACCTTCTGCGCGCAGTGTGCAGAGGTGCGCTTCGGCGGGATCTGCCCCAACTGCGGCGGCGACCTGGTGCTGCGCCCGACGCGCCCTGCCGACAAGCTCCTGAGCGCGCCGGCGTCGAAGGTCCGCTTCACCAAGCCTCACCCGCAGTGCCTGGAGACCGTGGGAGCCTGAGTGGGCACGGCGCGCTCTTGCGCGAGCGTCCGCATG
>CAZABN010000115.1:0-5625 GCA_964483345.1 uncultured Solirubrobacteraceae bacterium | reverse complement strand
TAGATCTGGCGCGGGCGCGCGATCTTCTGCTCGGAGTCCTGCACCATCTCCAGCCACTGCGCGACCCAGCCGCTCGTGCGCCCGATCGCGAACATCACCGGGAACATCGCCATCGGCATGCCGAGCGCCTCGTAGATCAGGCCGGAGTAGAAGTCGACGTTCGGGTAGAGCTTGCGCGAGACGAAGTACTCGTCCTCGAGCGCGATCTTCTCGAGCTCGGTCGCGATCGCCAGCAGCGGGTTGGTGCCGGTGACCTCGAAGACCTCGTCGGCCGCCCGCTTGATGATCCGCGCGCGCGGATCGTAGTTCTTGTAGACGCGGTGGCCGAAGCCCATCAGCCGCTCGTTGCCGGCCTTCACGCCGGCGATGAAGTCGGGGATGTTCTCGCGCGTCGCGATGCGGTGGAGCATCCGCACGACCTCCTCGTTGGCGCCGCCGTGGGAGGGCCCGTAGAGCGCGGCGATGCCGCCCGCGATCGCCGAGTAGGGATCCACCAGCGACGAGCCGATCGCCCGCACCGCGCTGGTCGAGCAGTTCTGCTCGTGGTCGGCGTGCAGGATGAAGAGTACGTCGAGGGCGCGTTCGATCCGCGGATCCGGCTGATACTTCAGCTCGGTCATCTTGTAGAGCATCCCGAGCAGGTTCCCGGCGTAGCCCAGCTCGTTGTCGGGGTAGACGTAGGGCATCCCCATGTTGTGGCGGTAGGAGAAGGCCGCCAGCGTCGGCATCTTCGCGATCAGGCGAATCGTCTGGATCGCACGGTTCTCGGGGTCGTGGATCTGGTTGGCGTCGGGGTAGAAGGTCGAGAGCGCGCCGATCGCGCCGAGCAGCATGCCCATCGGGTGCGCGTCGTGACGGAACCCCTGCATGAACGACTTGACGTTCTCGTGCACGAAGGTGTGGATCGTGATCTGGTGCGTCCACTCCGCCAGCTCCGCTTCGTTCGGCAGCTCGCCGTGGACGAGCAGGTAGGCCACCTCGAGATAGGTCGAGTGCTGGGCGAGCTGCTCGATCGGGTAGCCGCGGTACTCGAGCACGCCGGCGTCGCCGTCGAGGAAGGTGATGGCGCTCCGACAGGAGGCGGTGTTCATGAACGCCGGGTCGTAGGCGAGCAGGCCGAAATCGTCGTCGGAGGTCTTGATCTGGCGCACGTCGAGCGAGCGGATCGCTCCGTCGACGATCGGCAGCTCATACGAGCGACCGGTGCGGTTGTCGGTCACCGACAGCGTGTCCCTGCGCTCAGCCGTGTTGCTGTCAACGGCTGCTGTTGTCGTCGCCTCTGTGCTCATCGGGCCTCCAGTCGCGCTTTCGCAGCATTATCCGCCACGCGACCTCTCGGCCGCGCCGCCGCGGCGTCTCCACGGCCGCGCGAGCAGCGATCTGCTGTAGTGCGCGCGATGTCGAAGCGGGCGGCTACGATCGCGGCGCTGCGCGACGTCCTGGCACGCGAGTGCTACGACGAGCGGCACATCGGCGAGCTGCTTCGCCCCGACGGACTCGACCGGTCGCGGGCGCTCCAGGCCTTTCGTCTGCGCCCCACCGCGGACGAGCCACTCGGAAGGCTCGTGCGGCTGTTCCTCGCCGGCGAACAGCTCGAGACCGCCGCCGCCGCCGAGGTCCTCGCCCCGCCGGGGCTGGCCGAGCTCGAGCAGGCCGGCGTGCTGGAGCGGGTCCCGGGTGCGGTTCGCAGCCGTGTGCGCCTGACACCGCTTCACGGTGTCCTCGTCGCCGGCGATCACCAGCCGCTCGGGCGCCTCGCCGTCGACCATGTGATCTCGCCCGGTGCGTCATCGGAGACCCTGGCGAAGTTCACGATCCGCACCCCGGTGCGCTCGGCGCTCGACCTCTGCGCCGGCTCCGGCGTGCAGGCCCTGATCGCGGCCGCTCATTGCGAGCGCGTGATCGGCACCGACCTCAATCCGCGCGCGCTGGCGCTCGCCGAGCTGGGCGCGGCGCTCAACGGGATCGAGAACATCGAGTGGCGCCAGGGTGACCTGTTCGGGCCGGTCGGCTCAGAGCGTTTCGAGCTCGTGGTCGCGAACCCACCGTTCGTCCTCTCGCCGGCCCGCGAGCTGACGTTCCGAGACTCCGGCCGCCGTGGCGACGAGCTCTCCCGCGACGTCGTCGCGGGTGTCGCCGGGGCGCTCGCCGAGGGCGGCTTCGGTCACGTGCTCTGCGCGTGGGTCCCGGCCGAGGGCGAGCCGTGGTCGCGGGTACCGGCCGCCTGGTTGGAGGGGAGCGGCTGCGATGTCCTGATCGTGCGGATCGAGACCGCGACGGCGGAGTCCTACGCGATCAACTGGGCTTCGCTTGACTCCTCGACGAGCACCGAGGCGCTCGATCGCGCGGCGTCGTGGGTCGAGCACTACAGGGCGCTCGGGATCCGCGAGATCGTCAGCGGAGCGGTCGTGATGCGCCGGCGTTCGGGCCCCAACTGGGTCGCGGCGGAGGAGATGACCTCGATCGGTTGGGGCGCCGGCGAGCAGGTCGCGCGGATCTTCCGCGGACGCGATCTGCTCGAGCAGCTCTGTGACGAACGCAGCATCCGAGGGTGCGTGCTCTCGCTCGGACCCGGCGCGCGGCTGGTGCAGCGCTGGCTTCCGGGGCGCCGGCTCGAGCGTGCGCGGGTCACGCTCCCAGGAGGGCTCGGGCTCGACGGGGCGATCGAGCCGCCCGCCCTCGCCGATCTGCTGCAGGCGCTCGACGGGCGGCGCACGCTCCAGGAGGTGGCGACGGCGGCGGACATCGCTCCCGGCGCGCTGGACGACGGCGTCGAGTCGATCCTGGCACTGATCGGGCGCGGATACCTCCTCGCGCATTAGACCGCGACGCAGCCGATTTGCAGGTGCGAGGAACCTTGGCGTCGCGGCCATTGACCGGTCGACCGCCGGAGCGTACGATCACCAAAATTCGAGCGCGGGAGGGTTCTGATGACAGGTGACGAGATGGCACGCCAGCAGCACGACGCAGATCTCCTGGAGGATCTCGCCGAGGACCTCGAGCTTGACGCCGAGGCGGGCGACGGCGTCCGCGGCGGGGCCATCGCCGACCCGGGGCTCTCAAAGGGGACCGATGCCAGCGTCCTCTTGAAGGGCAGCCCACAGCCCAGCAGCGCTCCCGTCACCTCGAAGGCCACTCCCAGCGCGGCGGACCTCCTCAAGAGCTCGCTGCTGGATAAGGTCTGAGTCACTGCGGCGACCGCGGACCGGTGGTCGCCGCGCCCGGTCCGACGCGTCCCTAGTGCTCGACGGCGCGCGCGAGCGCGACGACGGTGCGCACGCGCGACGGCGCGGGCGGCGGCGCGCCGGCGTGGGGGCCGCGGCGCGGGTGGCGTGGCGAGTAGGGGCGCGGCGCCCGCGGGTGGCGGCGGTGGTGATGCTGGCGCAGCTTCGAGCCGCCGTCGCCGTCGCCGGTGTCGGCGACCGGCTCATCGTCGGTCTTGTGCACCGCCCACCACACGATCCAGAGGATCCCGGCGATTGGGATCTTCAGGATCAGCATCAGCCAGATGAAGGTCCAGGTCACGGCGGTTGCGGGATAGTACTACCCGCGTCCGCCGTTGGCGAGCCCTTGTGGCCGCGCCGGTGATCCGTTCGCGCGCAGCGCGCGAATGAGCCTCTGACATGGGGATGCGGGCACGTTCCGCTCCCGAACCGCCCCGACCTCGGAGGCCCACGATGACCGAGCCGATCCTGCATCGCCCGCACAGCCGCGCCCAGTTCCTGCGCAACACCGCGAAGGGCGCGGTCGCGCTCACCGTCGGCGGCGGCGTGCTCGCCACCGTGCAGGGCGTCGCCTTCGCCGGCGGCGTCAGCGACAACTCGACGCTGCAGGCAGCCTACGCGGCGGAGACGCTCGCCGTGCACGTCTACACCGCCGTGCTGGCGAACTTCGGCAAGTTCAAGCACCCGGCGCTCCAGAACATCGACTACTTCCAGCACGCGCTGACCAACGAGCAGGCCCACAAGGCGTTCCTCGGCAGTGCCCTGGGCGCGAAGGCGCCGACCGGGCTGACGCTGACGATCCCCGCCTCGGCGCTGACCTCCGGCCAGGCGGTGCTGAACTTCGGCGTCGCGCTGGAGACCGCGTTCGTCTCCACCTACCTCGGCGCCGTCGAGACGCTGTCCTCGACTGACCTCAAGCTCGTCGCGGCGAAGGTCGCGGCGAACGAGGCGACGCACTTCAGCTTCTTCGACGCGGCCGCGGGCGGGCACGGCGTGCTGCCGTCGCTGCCCTCGACCGTCACGGTCGCACAGGCCGCGACCGTGCTGACCCCCTACATCCCCAACCTGACCGCGCGCCTGACCGCGGCCGGCTTCCCGAACGCCTGATCAGGGGGTCTTTCGACTGGGTGCATGCACCCAGTCGTGGGGAGGGTGCATGCACCCTCCCCGGGGGCGGCGCATGCGCCGCCCCCCACAGCCCCCGGTCAGCCTCAGCCTCGCAGCTCGATTGGCGCGTCGGCGAAGTGCGTCACGCGCTCCAGTTCGCGCACGCGCGCGGCGATCTCCGCGCCGGTCAGCCGCGCGACCCGCTCGGTGCCGAACTCCTCCACGTTGAAGGACGCGAGCGCCGTGCCGTACGCCATCGCGGCGCGCAGCAGCTCCTCGTCGATCGCCTCGGCCCCCGCGGCCGCGACGTAGCCGATGAAGCCGCCGGCGAAGGTGTCGCCCGCCCCCGTCGGGTCGACGACGGTCTCGAGCGGGAAGGCGGGTAGCGAGAAGTAGCTGTCCGCGGTGATCATCGCGGCGCCGTACTCGCCCTGCTTGGCGATGATCACGCCCGGGCCGGGCGGGCCCCACGACAGCACCTCGCGGGCGGCGGCGACGAGGCCGGGGCGGCCGGTCAGCTGGCGCAGCTCGGCGTCGTTGAGCACCAGGCAGTCGACGGTCGCGATCGTCGCGACCAGCGAGTCGCGGGCCACCTCGATCCACAGGTTCATCGAGTCGAGCGCGGCGAAACGCGCCCCCGTGCACTGTGCGCGCACGGCGCGCTGCAGGTCCGGCTGGATGTTCGCGAGGAACAGCACGTCGCTTTCGCGCGCGGCGGCCGACAGCTTCGGCTCGAAGTCGGCGAACACGCCGAGCCGCGTCTGTAGCGTCTCGCGGCTGCCCAGGTCCCAGCCGTAGACGCCGGACCAGAAGAACGTCTCGCCGCCGGCGACGTGCTCGATGTCGGAGGTGTCGATGCCGCGGCGGCGCAGCACCTCCAGCTCGGCCTCGCCGAAGTCGTCGCCGACCGGGCCGACGACCCGCACGTCGTCGAAGAACGAGGCGGCCAGCGCAAAATGGGTGGCGGCGCCACCGAGCATTCGCGCGCGCTCGCCGAAGGGGGTCTTGACCGAATCGAAGGCGATCGATCCAACGACGGTGACCGGCATCCGGGCGGCACCTTACCCGGCCGGCCGCGCCCGTGTGCGGCGCCGAATAAGCTGGTGGCGATGACAACGTTCCGGGAGCTCGGCCTGTCCGAGCCCGTACTCGCCGCTCTGCGCGAGGTCGGCTACGAATCGCCGAGCCCGATTCAGGAGGAGGCGATCCCGCCGCTGCTCGCCGGGCGCGACGTGATCGGCCAGGCGCAGACCGGCACGGGCAAGACCGCGGCGTTCGGCCTGCCGATGGTCGA
>CAZABN010000114.1:0-5756 GCA_964483345.1 uncultured Solirubrobacteraceae bacterium | reverse complement strand
CGCCGAACGCCTGGCCCTCGAGCCGGATGTGCGCCCACTTGCGGTCGGTCAGCCAGGGGATGTAGTCCGACGGGCCGATGAAGACGTCCGTGGCGGGCAGCGTCACGCCCATGATCGAGGTCACGGCGTTGGTCTTGGAGATCTTCTTCGACTCGAGCCGTTCGCGCTCGAGCATGTTGAAGAAGTCCATGTTGCCGCCGACGTTCAGCTGTGAGGTATGCACCATCTTCACGCCGCGCTCGTGCATCAGGCGGGCGAGCGTCCGGTGCGTGATCGTCGCACCGACCTGCGACTTGATGTCATCGCCGACGACCGGCACGCCGGCCTTCTTGAAGCGCCGGTTCCAGTAGTCCTCGCGCGCGATGAAGACGGGGATGCAGTTCACGAACCCGCAACCGGCCTCGAGGATCTGCTCCACGTACCACTTCGTCGCCTGCTCCGAGCCGACCGGCAGATAGGACACGACGACGTCCGTGCGCGTGTCGCGCAGGATCCCGACGATGTCGGCGGTCGGTCCGGGCGCCTTGGTGATCCGCTGTTTGAGGTACTTGCCCAGGCCGTCGTGCGTCATCCCGCGATGCACGGGGACGCCGAGGCGCGCCGGGACGTCGGCGAACTTGATCGTGTTGTTCTGGCCCGACCAGATCGCCTCGCCGAGGTCCTTGCCGACCTTCTCGGAGTCGATGTCGAAGGCAGCGGTGAACTCGACGTCGCGCACGTGGTATCCGCCGAGGTTGACGTGCATCAGGCCCGGGACGGACTCCGCCGGATCCGCGTCGCGGTAGTAGTGGATTCCCTGCACGAACGCGGCGGCGCAGTTGCCAACGCCGATGATCGCGACGCGCACCTTCTCCTGCTGGCGGCCGGAGCTGCCGTTCGAATGAGCCGCGGCGGTGGCGGCGCCGTTGTGCCCGTTCGCCGGGTGGCTGTCCTGGTTGATGCTCACGATTAGGCCTCCTGGCCGATGGTGGATGTGTGCACGGCACCTCGACGCAAACGTCGCGGCGAGTGCCTGCGGAGCTGGGCGGCGCGTTGGCGCGGCCGGCCCACAGAGCCTGGGACAAGAATACACCCGCTGTGTGCATCGCGTTGTATGAGTTTTGCGATATATAATTGCTTCGTGATTCAAGGCTCGCTGGAGATGCTCGCTGACCCCACGCGACGGCGGATACTGGAGCTGCTGCTCCAGCGCGAGCGCTCGGTGGGTGAGCTGGTGGCGCGCTTCACGCTGACCCAGCCGGCGATCTCGCGCCACCTCGCGGCCCTGCGCGCCGCGGGCCTCGTCACGGTGCGCCGCGACGGGCGACTGCGCGTCTACCGCCTGCGGGCGGAGCCGCTCGCGGAGCTGGCCGACTGGCTCGAGCCCTACCGCGAGCAGGGCGTCAGCTAGGAGCGGCCGAACCGCGCCAGCACCAGCGCCCGCACCTGCCCGGCCTCCGGGATGCCCATCCGCAGCACCGCTCGCATGTAGATGAAGCCACCGGCGGCCGCGGCCGCTCCGACCGAGACCAGCTGCGCGGGCAGCGTGCGCCCCAGCAGGCGGTCGAGCGCGTACCAGACGATCCACGACACTCCGGCGAGCAGCATCGAGGCGGCGGCGATGCGCGCGGTGACCATCGTCGTCTGGCGCCCCTCGAGGCGCCCATTGAAGCCGGTTCGCAAACGCCGAAGCTGCAGCGCCGTCATCAGCGCGTTCGCCACGAAGGTTCCGATCACGAGGCCCGCGATGCCGAGCGGCTTGTAGAGCCCGACCGACACGATGATGTCGACGGCGATGTTCATCGCCGCCAGCCCAGTCGGGATCCACGGTCGCTTGAGCGCGAAGAAGGCGCGTGTCAGGAGCAGGTTGAGACCACCGAACGGCAGGCTGAAGGCGAACCAGAACAGCGCGATCGAGGTGAGGTGGGTCGAGTAGGCGGTGAAGCTCTGGCGCTGGTAGATGAGGCGCACGACCGGCGTGTCGAGCACCATCAGGAACGCGGCGGCGGGAATCAGCAGCAGGTTGATCTGGCGCATCCCGATCGCCAGCGCGCGCCGCATCGCGGCCGCGTCGCGCCGCGACGCCTGGCGGCTGAGCGTCGGAAACAGCACCGTCGCGACAGCGACACTGAACATGCCCTGCGGCAGCATGTAGATCCGGAATGCGTAGTTGATCGCGCTCGGCGCACCCTTGTTGACGAGCGAGCCGAACACCGAGTTGATCAGCTGGTCGAGGTTCGTGATGCCCAGCCCGATCGTCACCGGCAGCATCAACAAGAAGACCTGACGCACGCGCGGGTCGTGCCAGTCGATGTGAAAGCCGAGCCGGAAGTCGATCTGCTGCAGCGCCGCCGCGGCCATCAGCAGCTGCACCACCGTCGCCGCGAGGATCGCGACAGCGTACGCGTAGATACCGAAGTGGTTGTGCTCGAACTGCGGGCGCAGCACGACCACGAGGACGATGATCACGACGTTCCACACCAGCGGCGAGAGCGCCGCGATCGAGAAGCGGTCGTAGGACTGCAGGATCCCGACGAGCAGGCCGTTGAGCCCGAGCAGCAGCACGACCGGGAACAGGACCTGGGCGAGCCCGGCCGTCAGCGGGTCGACGGAGCTCAGCTTCGAGCCGACGAACAGCGGCATGATCGTGTCCGCGGCGAGGACGAAGAACGCCGTGATCGCCCCGAGCGCGATCAGCATGATCCAGAAGATCGTGGAGGCCAGGCGGAAGGCCTCCTTCTTGCGCCCCTCCTGGAGCAACTCGGTGAAAACCGGGACGAACGCCGCCGAGAGCGCGGCGTTGGCGAACAGGTTGCTGACCAGGTTCGGGACCTGGAAGGCGATCGTGAAGGCGGAGTACGCGGCCCGCGTCCCGAAGAAGCTCGCCGCGATCACCTCGCGAGCCAGTCCCGCGATCCGCGAGAAGCCCGTGGCGATCGAGAAGATCGCGGTGTTGCGCGCAACGTGCCCCGCAGGGGGCGTCGCGCGCCCGTGCTCTGCGACGGGAGTCGAAGCGGCCAAGGCCGCTATAGTACGGCGCCGCGCGGTCTTCACCGCCGACTTGCCATGGCCAACATCGCCTCCCAGAAGAAGCGCATCCTCCGCGCCGAGCGCGAGCGGCTCGAGAACCGCCGGCACACATCGGCGATCAAGACATACTTCCGCCGGCTCGAGGGGGCCATCGCCGCCGGCGAGCCGGAAACGGTCGCAACCGAGCACCGCACGCTGATCTCGCTGATCGACAAGGCGGTCAAGACCGGTGCGCTGCATCGAAACACCGGCGCTCGCAAGAAGTCCCGCGCGGCGCGCATGGTGCGCCCGCGCGAAGACGGCTAGACGGTAATCGCGCGGATCGCGCGCAGCGCCAGCGTGTCGGGCTCGAGCGCCGAGCCGCCACGGCTTTCGAGCTCCAGGTCGGCAAGCGCCGCGATCGCGCGCCGCAGCGAGCCGACATCGGTGCGCGCGACATCGGCAACGAACGCCGAGGCCGCTTTCGGCGGCATCCGCAACTCGCCCCGCACCGCGCTCGGCGGCGCTCCGGCGTCCAGCCGTGCGGCGACGGTGAGCGCTTCGCGCAGCCGGCGCGTCACCCAATAGGTGAGCGACTCGACGCGCTCGCCCTGCGCGCGCAGCGCAAGGTAGATGCGAATCGCGGCAGGGGCGTCGCGAGCGACGACGGCGTCGGCGAGCGTCCACGCCTTGCGCTCGGCGCTGCGACCGACGCGCTGCGCAACGCCGTCGGCGTCGAGCCGCGCCCCCGGTCCGCATTCCAGTGCGAGCTTCTCGATCTCGCGCGCGAGCCGCGCCTGGCGCGTGCCCACGATCGCCACGAGCGTGCGCGCCCCGTGCACGTCGAGCGTCAGCTCGGCGGCCGCGGCCTGCGCCAGCACCCAGGCCGGCAGGTCCCATTCCTTGACCGAAATCTCGGCCGCAACGTCGCCGCCGGCGGCGATCACCGCCCGGTGCAGCGCCGCCGGAGCCTTCGCTCTCCCCTCCTCGCGCGCGAAGAAGGCGATCGTCGTGTCACCCGGCATCGATTCGAGCAGCGGCCCCAGCCGAGCCGTCACCTCGTCCTCCTTCCAACGTTCGACACCATCGACGATGATGAAACGCCGGCCGATCGCGAGCGTCAGGGCGCCGAGCAGCGCCGCCGCTGCCTCCACCGTCGCGTCAGCGCCCTCGAGCACCTCCAGGCAACCCGCACCGCCGTCGCGCTCGGCCAGCGCGCGCAGCCGCGCGCGCCGTTCGCCCACCCGGCCGTGGTCGTCGCCGTGGATCAGGTACGCGGACTTGAAGCTCGCCATCGCTCACGAGGCTAGCGCGCGCATCGGCTGAGGACGCGCGGGTGGGTGCGCGCGTCGTCGGGCATTCGCCGCAGGTCGGGGCTAGAACCAGGTCGGTCAGGCGTTTGGGCCCGCGCCCGTGCCGACCGCGGTGGATTTCCCCTGTGCGTTCATCCAGGCACCAACGACGATCACGATGGCGAGGATGATTCCGAGCCACGTCCCGATCGCAAGGAACGAGGTGTTGTCGATGAACTTGATGAGCACCAGCAGCAGCACGAGAGCCGCCCCTGCCGTGCGGGTCATGTCGCGACCGAGCTGCGTCGTCGGGATCTGCGTCTGCGGGCTAAACCGAGCGAGTGAGAGATCCACGAGGACGGCAATCGTGACGATCAGCGCGAGCACACCCCAGATGCCGCCGGGCGCGTCGGTGCCCTTGAGGTCGATCGGGCCGACGGAGTGCCACGCGAGAAACAGCAGGTCGACGATCAGCAGAAACGACCCGCCCCCGACCATCCAGTCCTCGCGGCTGAGCTTCGAGAAATCCACCGTACCCCTCCTTAGTCGGACACCAGGCTCGGCTGAGCATACGGTTCCCCGTGGACGTAGGCAATGGACGAAATGGCGAGCGCGCGGACGCCTATTTCACGACGATGTTGACCAGCTTTCCGGCCACCACGACGACCCGGACAATCTCCTTTCCCGCGATGTGCGCGACAACGTTGGGAGCCGCGAGCGCGAGCTCCTTCAGCTCCGCCTCGCTGGCCGTGGTGCTCGCCGTCACACGGTCGCGGACCTTGCCGTTGACCTGGCAGACCAGCTCGAAGGTGTCGCGGACCAGCAGCGCCGGGTCGGCCGCCGGCCAGGGCTGCAGCCAGACGCGCTCGCCGGTCAGCAGTTGATAGGCGTCGGCACCGGCGTGCGGCGCGAAGGGGAACAGCAGCGACGCGGCGGTCGCGACCGCGAAACGGAGGGTTCCGGCGCCGACCTCGCCGCGCAACCGGTAGCACTCGTTGGTCAGCTCCATCACCGCGGCGATCGCGGTGTTGAACGCGAAGCGCCCGTCGAGTTCGCCCGTCACCTTCTCGATTGCCCAATGTGCCTTGCGCATCAGTTCGAGCTCGGCGCCGGCGGGTTGTGCCGGCGGCTCCTGGCGTTCGGTACCGGCGGCCGTCTCGGCGGCCAGGCGCCAGAGCCGAGCGATGAAGCGGTGCATACCCTCCACGCCGGCGTCGGACCAGTCGGCGTCCTGGTCGGGCGGGCCGACGAAGAGGATGTAGCAGCGCGCCGTATCGGCGCCGAGGCGGCTGACGATCGTGCGCGGCGAGACGACGTTGCCGCGTGATTTGGACATCTTCGCGCCGTCGCGGGTGATCATCCCCTGCGTGAACAGCGCCGCGAACGGCTCCTGGAAAGATAGGTGGCCGAGATCCGCGAGTGCCTTGACGAAGAAGCGCGAGTAGAGCAGGTGCAGGATCGCGTGCTCGACGCCGC
>CAZABN010000113.1:0-5803 GCA_964483345.1 uncultured Solirubrobacteraceae bacterium | reverse complement strand
ACCTCAGAAGCCGCCATGGAAGACCGCAAAAAAGCCGGATACTTCTAGAGATGGCCCAGACGCCGCTGCAGGCCCCGAAGCCTGCGTCCCCGCCCGAGAGCAACGTCTCCTGGCACGAGGGCAACGTCGACCGCGCGGAGCGCTGGCAGCGCCTGGGCCAGCGTGGGGCAACGATCTGGTTCACGGGCCTCTCAGGGTCGGGCAAGTCGACAGTCGCCTCCGCGGTCGAGGAGCAGCTGATCGCCGCCGGCCGCTGGGCCTACCGACTGGACGGCGACAACCTTCGCCACGGCGTATGCAGCGACCTCGGCTTCAGCCGTGACGACCGCAGCGAGAACGCGCGCCGCGTCGCCGAGCTGGCGCTGCTGTTCGCCGACGCGGGCTCGCTCGCGCTCGTCTGCCTGGTCTCCCCCTACGCCGCGGACCGCCGCCACGCCCGCGAGCTGCATGACCAGGCCGGCCTTGACTTCATCGAGGTCTTCGTCAACACGAGCCTCAAGGAATGCGCCCGGCGCGACGTCAAGGGCCTCTACGCGAAGGCCCGTGGCGGCGCGCTCGCCAACCTCACCGGCATCGGCGCGCCCTACGAGTCGCCGATCGCGCCCGATGTCGAACTGACCGAGGAGCTCGATGTCGCCGCGGCCGCCGCGGCGGTGCTGGCGGTGCTGCCGTCGCTCAGCAACTGACGGGCGTCGCGACGGCGACGCGTCAGTGCTGCTTGGCCCGGCGCAGGCGGGAGCGCTCTTCCTGCATGTCCACGACGCGCTCGATCAGCTTGAGCAGCTGCGGCACGCCGGTCGCCTTGGCCTGGCCGTAGTGGAAAGCCTCACGCCAGTCGGCGACCCGCGCCCCCTCGGAAACCATCACGTTGAAGAAGGCGCGCGGCATCTCGACCGTCACGCGCGCGTCCGTGGCCACCTCCTTTGTGACCTTGCGCGCCGGCAGTTCGACGCGGAACTGCTGGACGTCGCCACGCCCGCGCAGAACGACCGCGAAAACGAGCTTGAGCGGCGCCAGCGCAGGCACCTCCTCGGCGATGCTCGCCAACGCGGCCGCGATCTGCTCCTTGGCGTCGGTGCTCGCGCTCACCGCCTCGAGTTTACGCCCCCGTCAATCCGCTCGGAGCGGTGTGCGGCGGGCCCGCCGAGCCCGCCGGGCGGGTGCCGGCGCCCGCCGCGGCCCGGTGTCGCGGCGGCGGAGCGCGGCGGCGGGTGAGCCGCGATGTTGCGTTCGCGGCGGCGGGACCCGGCGCTTGCGCCGCTAGAGCGCGATGATCGCGTCGATCTCGACGGCCGCGCCGCGCGGCAGCGCAGACACGCCAACGGTCGCCCGCGCCGGCGGATCGACCTCGAAGAACTCCTCGCAGACCTGGTTGACCTCGGCGAACGCGCTCAGGTCGACCATGTAGATCGTGATCCGCAGCGCCTGGGCGAGCGTCGTACCAGCGGCATCGGCGACGGCCTCCAGGTTCTGCAGGCAACGGCGAGCCTGGGCCGAGATGCCGCCGGACACCAGCTCGCCGCTGGCCGGGTCAAGCGGGATCTGGCCGGAGCAGAAGAGCAGCTGTCCTAGGCGAACAGCGTGGCTGTAGGGTCCGATCGCGGCCGGTGCGTCGCCGGCGTGGACCGTCTCGCGTGCCGGCGGTGCGCTCACCCGCGACACGATACCCGCCGCGTGTCGGCGCCGGGCGCCGAGGGGCGTGGGCGGCGTGCGGGTGCTGACGCCGCATGCCCACGGGTGGTGTGCGGCGGCGCCCGCCGTCGAGCCGCCCGAGCGCGATCTTGCAAGCGCCCACAGGCGATCTTGTAAGGTCGAGCGATGCGCCGCATGGGCATTTTGCTCGCGCTGGTCAATGCGGTCGCCGCCGTTGCGCTCGTCGCGTTCCCGCCGGCAGGTGCATCCGCCGCCACGAGTTCGATCCCGTTCACGGAGTGCGCCGACGCACCCACGTTCGGCTGCGGGCATCTGACCGTGCCGCTCGATCCGACCGGAGCGATCCCGGGAACCGTCACGCTCGCGATCCGCCGGCAGCTGTCGTCCACCGGCGCCGCCACCACCGCCGTCGTGGCGCTCGCGGGTGGACCTGGCCAGTCGGCGTTGCCCTTCGCGGAGGACGACGCGCAGATCGTGGCCCCGGCGCTGGCGACAGATGACCTGGTCGTGTTCGACCAGCGGGGAACGGGATACTCGGGGGCACTGAAGTGCTCCGCGCTGAGCTCCACGACAGAGCCCGCGAGCGTGGTCATCCCCGACTGCGCGACGCAGGTGGGTGCGGACCGCGGGCTCTACACGACCGACGACACGGTCGCGGACATCGAGGCGATCCGCAAGGCGCTTGGCTACACGAAGCTGATCCTCTACGGCACCTCGTACGGCACGAAGGTTGCGCTGCGTTACGCGGCGGAGTACCCGGACAACGTCGCTGGTCTGATCCTCGACTCAACCGTCCTGCCGAACGGACCGGACCTCTTCGACCAGTCGAGCTACCAGGCGGTGCCCCGGATCCTCGACCAGATCTGCGCGGCCGGCGCCTGCCCGGGGATCCCCGATCCGAACGCGGAGCTCAGCGCCGTGCTGGCGCGGCTCGGGAACGGCTCGGTCAACGGCACCTACTACAACAGCACCGGCAAGGCCTACCACCTGCCGATCACGGCCGGCGACATCGCGTCGGTCCTGTTCGCGGGGGATGATGACCCCACGCTGCGCGCCGACTTCCCGGCCGCGATCGCGGCCGCCGCCAAGGGCCACTATTCGCTGCTCGCGATCCTGGTCGCCCACGCCGTCTACGGCGCCATCCCGAACAGCACGGTCGACAACCCGCTTTACTTCGACACCGAGTGCGAGGAGCTGCCGTTCCCGTGGGTGCGCACCGATCCCCCCGCGCAGCGCCTCGCCGAGGCGGTTGGCTATGCGAAGGCGCTGCCCGCCGGCACGTTCGGGCCGTTCAGCTACCTGACCGCGTTCGGGGCGAGCACGGCCGCCGACTGCGCCTACTGGCCGTTTGCGAGCGCCGCTCCCGAGCCGCTCGTGACCGCGCTGCCGAACGTGCCGACGCTGATCATCAGTGGCGCTGACGACCTTCGGACGCCGACCGCCAACGCCGACGCGGTCGCGGCGATGGTCCCCGACGCGACCGTCGTCGTGGTCCCCCAGACCGGGCACTCCGTACTCACGACGGAGTTCGGGGCGTGCGCCAAGAACGCCGTCGACGCGTTCCTAAGCGGCACGCCGATCGACACCGATTGCGCGCCGCGCGCGATGGCGGGCTACCTGCAGCCTGCCCGCGTCGCCCCCACCTCGGTGGCGCGGCTGCGGCCGCTCGGCGGCGGCGGCGCGGCGGGACGCACGGCTCGAGCGTTCGAGCTGACTCTGGGGTGGAGCTCGCGCGAGCTGTCCGAGAGCCTCTTCGAGGAGCTGATCGGCGCCTACAACCCGTCCTACAGCAGCGGCCTCGGCGGGCTGCACGGCGGCTACGCGAAGCAGACCACGAACCCTGCCACGGAGAACCCGACCGTCCGGTTTCACGACTTCTCCTATGTGCCCGGCGTTCGCATCAGCGGCTCGATCAGCAACGGCGTGGGACGCCTGACGGTAACCGGCAAGCACGCGGCTGCCGGCACGCTCGTCGCCACGACCTCCAACGACTTCGCGGGCAAGCTCGGCGGCGTGGAGATCCACTTCAGGATCTCGAACGCCAAGCTCTCGGCGCTGACGGCGTCGGCCGCGCGCTGACGGCGGATCGCCCGTGGCCAACGCGCTGGCAGGCGAGACGTCGCCGTACCTGCGCGCCCACGCGAGCAACCCGGTCGACTGGCTGCCGTGGGGCGAGCAGGCTCTGACGCGCGCACGCACCCTCGACCGTCCGCTGCTGGTCTCGATCGGCTATGCCGCCTGCCACTGGTGTCACGTGATGGAGCGCGAGTCCTTCGAGGACGAGGCGACCGCCGCACTGCTGAACGAGAACTTCGTCGCCGTCAAGGTCGACCGCGAGGAGCGACCGGACATCGACGGCATCTACATGGAGGCCGTCCAGGCGATGACGGGCCACGGCGGCTGGCCGCTCAACGTGTTCCTGACCCCGGCGCAGGAGCCGTTCTTCGGCGGAACCTACTGGCCGCCGACGCCGCGGGCGGGGATGGCGAGCTTCACCCAGGTGCTCGAGGCGATCGCCGAGCTCTGGCGTGATCGACGCGACGAGGCGCTCAGCGCCGGCGCGCGCCTGGCCACTCGGCTCGGAGGCGCAGCGACGCTCGACCCCTCGCGCGAGCCGCTCGATCGCGGCGCGATCGACGTCGCCCTGAGCGGCCTGCGCGCCAGCTTCGACGCCCGCAACGGGGGGTTTGGCGGCGCCCCCAAGTTTCCGCCGCACTGCGTGCTCGAGTTGCTCGCTGCAGCCGGGGAGCGCGAGATGTCGACGACGACCCTACGGGCGATGGCGCTCGGCGGCATCTGCGATCAGGTCGGCGGCGGCTTTTCGCGCTATGCCGTGGACGGCGCCTGGACGGTGCCGCACTTCGAGAAGATGCTCTACGACAACGCGCTGCTCGCGCGCGCGTACCTGCACGCCGCCCAGGCGGGCGGTGAACCGCTGTTCGAGCGCACCTGCCGCGAAACGCTCGACTTCTGCCTGCGCGAGCTGCGCGCCCCCGAGGGGGGGTTCTACTCGTCGCTGGACGCGGACTCCGAGGGCGAGGAGGGTCGCTTCTACGTCTGGACGCTCGCGGAGCTGCGGTCCGAGCTGGGAGAGCTCGCGCCGGCGGCGATCGCCTACTACGGCGTCAGCGAGCGGGGCAACTTCGAGGGCGCCAACGTGCTCCAGGCGCACGGCGAGGAACCGCCGGAGCGCGAGCGGATCCGGGCGCTGCTGCTCGCCGCCCGCGGCCGCCGCGTGCGGCCGGCCCTCGACGACAAGCGCCTGAGCGCGTGGAACGCGCTGATCATCGCGGCGCTCGCCGACGCCGGCGCGGTGCTCGGCGAAGCGCGCTACCTCGACGCGGCGAAGGATGCGGCGGAGTTCGTGTGGGAGCGGATGCGCGACGGCGACGGGCGCCTGCTGCGCACCTACAACGGCGGCGCCGCGCGCCTGCCGGCCTACCTCGAGGATCACGCGTTCCTGCTCGAAGCGCTGCTGACGCTCTACGAGGCGAGCTTCGACGAGCGCTTCTTCCGCTGGGCCAGGACGCTTGCGGACGAGATCCTCGGGCGCTTCGCCGACCCGGTGCGCGGCGGCTTCTTCGTCAGCGCGCTCGACGGCGAACGGCTGATCACGCGACGCAAGGACCTCGAGGATCACCCGATCCCGTCGGGCTCCTCGAGCGCCGCCGTCGGCCTGCTTCGGCTCGGCGCGCTGAGCGGGGAGCCGGCCTACGAACAGGCGGCGCTGGGCGCGATGCGACTGGCGCTGGAGCTCGCGCCGCGCTTCCCGGTCGCATTCGGTCACCTGCTCTGCGCGATCGATCTGCACACCGCCGGTGTGCGGGAGGTTGCCCTGGTCGGTCCCGATCTGAGCGCGCTGCTCGATGTCGTGCGCGAGCGCCATCGGCCTCATGTCGTGCTCGCCGCGGCAGAGCGGAACGAGGGAAGCGCGGTCGGCCTGCTGGCGGGACGCACGGCGATCGCGGGACGCGCCAGCGCCTATGTCTGCGAGCACTTCGCCTGCAAGGCGCCGGTCAGCGAGCCAGATGCGCTGAGGGCCCTGCTGGACTGAGCGCCTCGAGATCGGCGTCACTCAGCACGATCTCGGCGGCCGCGACGTTCTCCTGGAGGTGCGCGATCTGCGAGGTGCCTGGGATCGGCAGCATCG
>CAZABN010000112.1:0-5900 GCA_964483345.1 uncultured Solirubrobacteraceae bacterium | reverse complement strand
TCGAAGTCGGTCTTGCCGATCACCTGCTGAAGCGAGCAGCCCGGCGCCACCGCCGCCAGCCAGCCCTCGCTCACCAGGAGAAAGCGACTCTTCAAATCTTTGAAAAACACCCTCTCCTCGGGACTCGCGAGGAGGTTGCGAACGCACGCACGCTCGATCGCGCCGCGCGAGGGCTCGGTTGAAGCGCTATCTGGTCGCGGTTCGTCCACAGGACACCGGAGGGTCACCTTCGCACTAGCTCGTATCGACCAATGCGCCGCCAACGTTGAGCCAACGGCGGGCTCGCCGACGAGTGCTCGACAGCCACAGGTGGATGCGCGGCCGCGACGCACGGTGGCTTGGGGCGCGGCGCGCCTGGCTACCGCGCGACCAGCGGCGCCCAGCACCCGAGCGGGCGCCGTGGCAGCCGCGAACGCGCAGTTGCCGGGAGCCGCCTGCGGCGTCGCGCCGCGGTCGCCGGCCGGTCTCCGGCTAGCTCAGTCGCCAGCGTTCGTGCGCCCGCGCGTCGGCGTCGGGAAGGCGTTGATCGGAGCGCTCGTTGCTCGACGCGTCGAGTCGCTGCGACTGGATCTCGAGCAGCCGGTTGCGTTCCTGCTGCACCACCCAGAGTCGGATCTTGCGCTCGACATGTTGCTCGCGTCCCCGCATGTGCTGTCCCTTCTCGTAGGACTCGACAGCATGCTCGCGCGGGGCCGTTGCCGCCGCCTTCGACGCTGGTCCCAAATCAGGGGCTCGACTCTCGACAGCTGGCCCAATCAGCTGTGCGCTCGCACGCGCGGTGTGTTCGTTGTGTGGCGCTCGCGGTGCGCGCCGCTCAGAGCGCCAGCGCGCGATGCTCCTCGGCGGAGGCGTAGAGCGCCTCGATCGCGCGGGCCTGGCCGAGCGCGTCGGCGCGCCCGAGCAGCGGGGTCTCGCAGCCGCGGATCGCCGCCGACAGGTTCTCCAGCTGAAGCCTGTAGGAGTTGGCGGCCTCGACGGCGATCAGCTCCGCCTTCCCGTCGCGGCGCAGTTCGATCCCCGGAGCGCGGCAGTGCCAGGGATCGGCGAGCCGCAGGTTCCCCTCCTCGCCGAGCACGACGAGCTCCTCGGTCTTGTCGAGCACGAAGCCGCAGTCAAAATGCGCGAGCACCTCCCCGGGGAACCTCAGCACGCCCGCGAACGCAACGTCGACGCCGTCGCCGCCGATCACCTGCTCGGCCTGGACCCGCTCCGGCTCGCCGCACAGCAGGCGCGCAGCGCTGACGCAGTAGCAGCCGACGTCCAACAGCGAGCCGCCCTCCAGCTCCCTGCTCAGGCGCACATCGCCCGCGTCGCCGATGTGAAAGCCGAAGCTTGCGTGCACCGCGCGCAGGCGCCCGATCGCACCGTCGGCGACGAGCGTCTTCAGCCGCTTGATCTGCGGGTTGTGGCGGTACATGAAGGCCTCCATCAGCAGTCGATCCGAGCGTTCTGCGACGTCGAAGGCGCGCTCCACCTCGCTCGCGTGGCGGCTCAGAGGCTTCTCGCACAGCACGTGCTTGCCGGCCTGCAGCGCGCGAATCGACCACTCCACATGCAGGGCGTTGGGCAGCGAGATGTAGACCGCCTCAACGTCGCCGTCCGCGAGCAGCGCATCGTATGAGCCGTGGGCGCGCTCGATCGCATGCTCGAGCGCATACGTCTCGGCGGCGGCCTGACTGCGACTGGCAACGGCCATCACCGTCAGATCGTCGGATCCGGCTGCGCCGTCGAGCACCTTCTGGTTGATCCGTGCCGTCGACAGCACGCCCCACCGCACCGGTTCGCTCATCGGCTTTCCCTTCTGCTGGGTTTGAACGGATTACGCTCTCGCCGGCGTCGCCGGCGCCGCGTAGGCCCGATGTTCGCAGCTGTTCGGGAACCGTCGGGCGAGCGTGCGCAGCGACCGCTCAGCTGGTCGAACGGCAGCGCTCGCCTGCCGGCACGCCGATGACCGTTCCGACCGCCGCGCCCTACGGCGCCGGGTTCATCTTGATCACGGTGAAGGCTGCCCCCTGGGGGTCCGCCAGCACCGCGAAGCGGCCGACCGGCATGTCGAGCGGGCCGAACAGGAGCGCGCCGCCGGCGGAGGTGGCCGTCGCGACCGCCTCGTCGGTATCGTCGACGGCGAACCACACGCGCCAGTGGTTCGGCTCGCCCGCGGCCTGCGGCGTCATCGCGCCGCCGACCATTCCCTCGCCGACGTGGAGCACCAGGTAGGTGTCCTCGCCCATCGGCATCTCCCTCGCTGTGATCCCGAGCACCGCCTCGTAGAACGGCAGTGCGGTTTCGAGGTCGCTGCTGACCAATTCGTTCCAGACCAGCGCGTTCGGCTCGTTCACGAGGGTCGCGCCGATGTGGCGGCCAGCCTGCCAGAGGCCCACGGCGCCACCGGTCGGGTCGGCGACCCACGCCATGCGGCCGGCCTCCGTCACGTCGAACGGCTCCATCATCGACTGTCCGCCGGCGGCGAGCACCTTCGCGGCGGTGGCGTCGACGTCGTTCACCGCGATGTAGGTGTTCCACATTGGCGGCACCTGGTGCTCGACCATCTCCGGACTCTGTGGTGCCACGGCGGCAACCGTCTCGCCGTTGAAGAGCGCCATCGAATAGACGCCCCCGCCCGGGTTCGGCATGTCGTCGAAGCTCCAGCTGAACAGCTTGGCGTAGAAGGCCTTTGCGGCATCGACATCGGTCGTCAGGAGGTCCACCCAGCAGGGGGTGCCCTCGGTGTAGGAGCTGCGCTGGCTCATCTGCTTCCTTTCGCCGGGCGTGTCGCGGGGTCGGTTGCGTTGTCGGGCGCAGGCTATCGGGCCGACGGCTGGGTCCTGTGACTCGAAGGTTGCGCAGGCCGGGGGCGGCGGTCAGCTTAGATATGGTCACCGATGAGCTCAGCTGCGAGCGAAACCCGTTCGGCCGCGGGCGCGCACCGCGTGGTGATCGTCGGCTGCGGCTTCGGCGGCCTGTTCGCCGCCAAGGCGCTGCGCAGGGCCGACGCCGGCGTCACGCTGATCGAGCGGACCAACCACCACCTGTTCGCGCCCTTGCTCTACCAGGTGGCGACCGGCATCCTCTCCGCGGGCGAGATCGCGCCCGCCGCGCGAGACGTGCTGCGCAAGCAGCGCAACGTGACGGTCGAGATGGGCGAGGTGACCGCGATCGACGTCACGGCGAGGACCCTCGCCGTGCGCTGCCCGGACGCCAGCGAGCGCTCGATCGGCTACGACAGTCTGATCCTCGCCGGCGGCATGCGGACCTCGTATTTCGGCAACGACTCATTCGAGCGCTGGGCTCCCGGGATGAAGACGATCGACGAGGCGCTGCGGCTGCGCGGGCGGATCTTCGGCGCCTTCGAGATGGCCGAGTGGCAGACCGATCCGCAGCAGCGAGCGGCATGGCTGACCTTTGCGATCGTCGGTGCCGGGCCGACCGGCGTCGAGTTGGCCGGCCAGATCGGCGAGCTCGCCCATCACGCCCTCTCCGGCAACTTCCGCACATTCGATCCGGCGCAGGCGAGGATCCTGCTGTTCGACGCTGGCGAGCGCATTCTGCCGACGTTCGGCGAGCGTCTCTCGCGCAAGGCGACGACGGCGCTCGAGCGACTGGGTGTCGAGGTGCACGTGAACACCACCGTCAGCGGGGTCGACGCGGAGACGATCACGGTGCGTGACGGCGCGGGCGATCAGCGCACGATCGCGGCGATGACGACGATCTGGGCGGCCGGCGTGCGCGCGGCGCCGCTGGCTGAGCTGATCGCGCAGGCGACCGGGGCGCCGACCGACCGCGGCGGGCGCGTGAGCGTGACACCCGACTGCTCGCTCGCCTCCCACCCGGAGATCTTCGTCGTCGGCGACATGATGGATCTCGACGGGCTCCCCGGCCTGGCGGAGGTGGCGATGCAGACCGGCACGCACGCCGCCAAAGTGATCCGCGCGCGAATCAGCGGGCGCCGCGAGCCGAAGCCGTTCCGCTACCGCGACCTCGGGGAGATGGCCGCGGTATCGCGCACCTCGGCGGTCGCGAACTTCCGCGGCCTGCAGTTCAGCGGGCGCATCGGCTGGGCGATGTGGCTGTTCGTGCATCTCGTCTTCCTGACCGGATTCAAGAACCGCGTGACGACGGTCGTGCGCTGGACGATCACGTTCGTCGGCCGTGCCCGCGCGGAGCGCACGATCGACGGAGCGCACGCCGTGATCGACCGGCGCGAGCGGCTCGAGCCCCACTAGCGGGGCGTCTCGAAACGTTCGACCGGTTACCCCGGCGTCCGGATGCCGTCTGGCGGCGTCCTCGGTCGCGGCAAGGCAACCAGCCTTGCCTGCTCCCTGCGTCCTGGCCGGCAGACCCCAGCCACTCGCCGTTTCCCGTTCAACGTTCCGAGAAGGCCCACTAGACTCCCACGCGCAGCTGGGCAAACAGGCCGCGGCAGCCGCGGCGGGCGAACGAAGGGGTGAGGATGAGCGGGCCTTTGCGCTGGGGCGTCGTCGGCACGGGGGCGATCGCCGCCGCCTGGGTCGAGGACATGGGCATGACCGACTCCGGGACGGTCGTCGCGGTCGGCTCGCGCAAGCTCGAGACGGCGGAGCGTTTCGCCGACCGCTGGGGGATTGCCAACCGGCATGCGAGCTACGAGGCGCTGGTCGCCGACGACGAGGTCGACGCGGTCTACGTGGCGACGCCGCATCCGCTGCACAGCCCGTGCGCTGCGCTCGCGCTGCGCGCAGGCAAGCCGGCCCTGGTCGAGAAGCCGTTCACGGTGACCGCCGCCGAGGCCGAGGAGCTTGTCGCGCTCGCGCGCTCCCAGGGCCTCTTCCTGATGGAGGCGATGTGGACTCGCTGGCTGCCGCACATCGTGGCGATCCGCGCGCTGCTGGCCGACGGCGCGCTGGGGCAGATCGTCCTGGTCACGGCCGACCACGGCCAGTGGTTTGCGCCCGATCGCGACTTCCGCCTGCACGCGCGCGAGCTGCACAGCGGCGCGCTGCCCGACCTCGGCGTCTACCCGGTGTCGTTCGCCTCGATGGTGCTCGGGACTCCGGAGCGCATCGTCAGCCTGACGAACCCGGCGCCCGACGGCGGCGACGAGACGACGTCGATGGTGTTCGGCTACAGCAGTGGCGCCCACGCGCTGCTGAACACCACGATCTCGGCCAAGACGCCGACGCGCGCCGCGATCGTCGGCAGCGAGGCGCGGATCGAGATCGACGGCGACTTCTACCGCCCGTCCTCGTTCAGCCTGATCTCGCGCGACGGCGTCGAGACGCGCCACGAGGTGCCCCACGAGGGCTGGGGCCTGCGCCACCAGGCCGACGAGGTTGCCCGCTGCGTGCAGCAGGGGCTGCTGGAGAGCCCCGTCATGCCGCTCGACGAGAGCATCTCGATCATGGCGACGATGGACGCCGTGCGCGCGCAGGGCTCGCGGTGACCGCCGGTCCGGCGGGCGCCACCGCAGTGCGCCGTTTGACCGTTTCAATCGAGTATGTTTGCCGCGGTCGCGGTTGACGAAAGGCGCTGCGTGGGCGAGACGGCAACGGACGTGACGGCGCGGAGCGCGTCGGCCGACGCAGGAGACGGGTCGCCCGCCGCCACACCGGCCGTCCGGCTCACGGGCCTGCGCAAGAACTACGGCTCGGTCGCGGCCGTCGATGGGGTCGATCTCGACATCGCCCAGGGCGAGTTCTTCACGATGCTCGGCCCGTCGGGCTCCGGCAAGACGACGCTGCTGCGGATGATCGCCGGCTTCGAGCGCCCCGACGCCGGCTCGATCGAGCTGGGCGGCGTCGAGGTCAGCCGCACGCCGCCGTACGGGCGCAACGTCAACACCGTCTTCCAGGACTACGCGCTGTTCCCGCACATGAACATCCTCGAGAACGTCGAGTACGGGCTGCGCGTCAGGCGCGTGGCCA
>CAZABN010000111.1:0-5961 GCA_964483345.1 uncultured Solirubrobacteraceae bacterium | reverse complement strand
CGATCTGGGGCAAGCAGTACTACGGCTACGACGTCGCCCGCTGGCTCGACGGCGATCCCGGCCAGCCGCCACCGCCCGCCACCCGGCTGGACGGGCGCAACAGCGGCTGGAGGCACCTGCTGGCGCGCGACATCATGTCGATGCCGGACCCCTGGGAGTACCCGTGGTTCGCGGCCTGGGACCTCGGCTTCCAGGCCGTCGTGCTCGCGCACCTGGACCCGGCGTTCGCGAAGTACCAGCTGCTCCTGCTGTGCCGCGAATGGATGCAGAGCCCGGCCGGTGCGCTGCCGGCCTACGAGTGGGAGTTCGGGGACGTCAACCCACCCGTCCACGCCTGGGCGGCGATGAAGGTGTGGGCGATCGACGGCGCCGGCGACCACGACTTCCTCGAACGGGTGTTCCTGAAACTGCTCGTCAACTTCACCTGGTGGGTCAACCGCAAGGACAGCCAGGGTATGAACGTCTTCGAAGGAGGCTTTCTCGGCCTCGACAACGTCTCGGCGATCGACCGCTCGAAGGTGCCCGGCGGCGAGACGCTGGCGCAGTCCGACGCGACCGGCTGGATGGCCTTCTACTGCCTGACGATGCTCTCGATGGCCGCCAACCTGGCCCGCCACGAGCCGGCCTACGAGGACCTCGTGCTGAAGTTCCTCGAGCATTTCGCGGCGATCGCCGACGCCCTCGAGCGCGGCGGGCTGTGGGACGAGGACGACGGCTTCTACTACGACGTGCTGGCCGGCGCCGACGGCTCCCGCACACCGCTGAAGGTCCCCTCGATCGCCGGCCTGATCCCGCTGCTGCCGACGGTCGTGCTCGACGGACGGGAGATCCGCCGCGCGAGCGCGCTGCGCAAGGCGTTCGCGCGGCTGCACGACCGCCACCCCGACGAGGGGGCGGCGAACCAGCTGATGCGCGGCGGTGGCGCGAGCGAGCGGATGCTGCTCAGCGCCGTCGGGCGAGAGCGGATGCTCCGGCTGCTCGCGCACGCGTTCGACGAAAGCGAGTTCCTCTCGCCGTACGGCCTGCGATCGGTGTCGGCGCGGCTGCGCGATCAGCCCTACACGGTCACGATCGCCGGGGTCAGCGCGAGCGTCGACTACGAGCCGGCCGAGTCGACGACGCCCCTGTTTGGGGGCAACTCCAACTGGCGCGGGCCCGTCTGGATGCCGCTCAACTACCTGTTCGTCGACGCGCTGGCACGGCTCGGTGAGCAGGTCGGCGACGGCATCGTCGCGGAATACCCGACCGGCTCGGGCGAGCAGATGACGCTGACGGCGATCGCGGCCGACCTGCGCCGGCGGCTGATCGCGCTGTGGCTGCCCGGCGAAGACGGTCGCCGCCCCGTGTTCGGCGGCGTCGAGCGGATGCAGAGCGATCCGCGCTGGCGAGAGAACCTGCTGTTCTACGAGTACTTCAACGGCGACGACGGCGCCGGGCTCGGCGCCTCGCACCAGACGGGCTGGACGGCGCTGGTCGCGGACCTGATCGTCGGGCGGCGGATGGCCGCCGACCCCGGCGCGCGCTCGCTGTACGACTGAGGCGGCTTCGGCCGGCTCGGCGACGCGTCCTGGCGCGCGGCGCCGCTACGGCGCGGCCGGCACGACGGCGACCGGCTCGTCCGCGGTTGGCAGCTCGCCGGTGTCGAACGTCGCCGCCGGCAGCCGCTCGACGTTGTCGAAGAGGTCGAGGAAGGCGTCGGCGGGCTCGAGAAAGCTGATGCGGGGAGTGCGGTAGTGCATCGGCACGACCCAGCGCGGCCGCAGCCGGTCGACGATCGCGCGGGCCTGGTCGGCGCCGATCGTGGCCGAACCGCCGACGGGGAGGAAGAGCAGGTCGACGGCGCCGATCGCTTCCGCCTGCTCGTCGCGCAGCTCGTGCTGGCCAAAGTCGCCGAAATGGCAGACGCGCAGGCCGTCGAAGGCGAAGCAGAAGATCGTGTTCGGCCCGCGCTCGGTGCCGGCGGCGGTGTCGTGCTCGGACGCCACGGCGACAACCTCGCCGATCGGTGAAGACAGCCGGCCGGCGGTCGAGCGCAGGACGGGCGGGTCGCCGTCGATCGCCTCGACGCCGTTGTGGTCGAGGTGCTCATGGGTGACGAGCAGCAGGTCGGCGGCCACGCCCTCGATCGCCGGGTAGTCGAAGCGGACGCCGCGGGCGGCGAGTGGGGAGAGATCGGCGAAGGGGTCGATGAAGACCGCCGTCTGCGACGAGCGCAGATGGAACGCGGACTGTCCGAACCATTCGACCTGCATGGAGGCTCCCTTCCGGGCCGTGCGGGGTGACGCGATCCGGGGGGTCGGCGGGTCGCTGTGCGGCGACCCGCGCGAAACCCCCGAACGATCAGACGTCGACCTTGACGGGGACCTCGAAGATCTCGACCGCGGCCCGTCGCCCCATCCCACCCGGGGTCGGCGGGTCCATCGAGTTCAGCGTCGCGTCGCCCTGGCGGAGGTCCTCCTCGGTCTCGAACAGGGTGATCGCGAGGACCTTCGCGTCGCCCGGCCGGTGAAGGATCAACAGCCCGGCTGCGGGCACGCCCTCGGGCGGACCGCCCGCGGACTGGCGGCCTATCTCCTCGACCATCCGCCGCACCTGCTCGGGATCCCCGCCTTCGAACGTCGCCACGCGCGCGTGCATCTCAGAGCCTCCTCGGGTTGACGCCACGATCGTAGCCGCACGCGGGAGGCGAGTCGAGTCAAGAGGTCGCCGTGCGGCGCGCTGCGGGGTGCGGCCGGGCGCGTTCAGCCCGAGACGACGCGCCTGAACAGAAACACGCAGATCGCGGCCACGACGAGCGCGAGGATCGGCAGCGTCGCGCCGATCACACCGACGACGGCCAGCACGAGCCCGACGATCCCGATCGCCCCGGCCACGCCGCCGCCGAGAGCGAGCTGGTAGGCCCGGCGCTCGCGGACCCGCCGCGGGGTGTAGCTGCCGCGCTTCTGCAGATCGCTCATGGAGCGAGGATAGCGCTCGGCTTCAACGACACGATCGAGAACCAGTGAAACGGGGCGTCACACCCTGCGGGTGCCAGTACGATCGAGGCATGACAGGCCCGACGCCCTACATCCACTTCCCGGGTACGGCGAGGGAGGCGCTGTCGTTCTACGCCGACGTGTTCGGCGGTGCGGCGCAGTTGCACACGTTCGCCGAATTCAGCCGTAGCGACGGCCCAGCCGACGCCGTCGCGCACGGCTACCTCGTTGATACGCCGATCGCTCTGTTCGCCTCAGATGTCGCTGGGGAGCAGCCGGCCTACCGTGCCGAGGGCCTGATGCTGTCGCTGCTCGGCACCGCCGAGCCCGTGACGATGCGCGGGTGGTTCGCGCGTCTGGCGGAGACCGGTACGGTGGTTGACGAACTGCAGAAGCGGCCCTGGGGCACGTTCGACGGACAGGTCATCGACCGTTACGGACTTCACTGGCTGATCGGGTTCGACGACGACGCCGGCACGTAAGGCGGCGGCGATCGCGGATCGGTCCTGATGGCAGCCGCAAGGAGCTCAAGGAGCTGATGAGGGCGCGCGGCAGGGCTGGCGAATCGAACACGGCCGCGGCGGAGCGGGGCGCACCGCGCTTGCCGATGGCTGTGGCGCGGCTATTCGGGCAGTGGGCGGAGAGCGCTGACGATCCGCTCGGCATACCACTGCGGCCAGGGCAGCGTTGGCATCGTTTGCACGTACTCCTTGTCGAGCCCGACCAGCAGCCACACCAGCTCGCTGCGCACGGGTGTTGAGCCGAGGATCTGCGGCAGCTCGGATAGGTTGAGCAGCCAGTCGGCATACCAGGACGCCCAGTCCGGGTCCTCACCGTCGACGATCCGATAGACGACGTGGTGGGTCTCCCCGGCTTCATGCAGCAACTCCGCGACACGGACGGTTTGATCGTTCATGCCGCTGAGTCTGTCGCATCGTTGGTGACCCTGTCGCGACCTCGCACACGCGTACACCACGTGCCGTCTCGCTGCTGGTGCGGCGCGCATACCGTCGCCGCACGAGGGCGCACGACATTAAGTCCGCGTCTGCGGACGCCGTGCACGCCCGGGCCTGCGTGGCGCATGACGGCGACGATCGCCTCGATGCGGGGCGGGTAGGTCCTGCTCGGAGGGGGGGGTATGGGGCTGTCGGGCAGCCCCCGGTCCGCGGGAAGGCATAGCCCACCTGAATCGTCAGCTGGTCGCAGGCCGCCCCTTGCACGTTGCCGTGTGGACCTCCTCAAGGAGGACGCGCACCTGCTGTGATAGCTCGTGGATCTGGCTCGTGAGGTCGGTGTTCTTCTGCAGCAGATCGGTCTGGAACTGCGCCAGTTCGTCACGGTGGGCGGCTGCCGCGGCCTCGTTGGCGACATCGGTTCGCGTCTGCGCTTTCTGGGCGATGATCACGAGCGCGCCGGTGTAGAACGCGACGCCCGAGAAGATCAGGTTCAGCAGGATCCACGGCTCCTTGTCGAACTGGCCTCCTTTGGTGAGCGCGGTAAAGGTGTGCTCGAAGTAGGGGATCGCTCCGTTGATCAGCACCCAACCGAGGATGATCAGCGAGCCAATCACGACGAACGCGACGGTGCCCATGCCACTTGCCACGCCCTCCGCGACGCGCTCCATGAAGCTGCTGCCGCCGGCGTAGGGCGAGGTCTTCCCGCTCGCGTCGGGCTGGTAGTGCTTGTGGTGGCGAAGCGGGTCTAGCTTCGTCAGGATCCCCGTCTCAGCGTCAGCGGTGGCCATGCGCTTCTCCTTCGTTTGTAGGTCGCGTCGGCGTCCACAATCATCCGCCTGCTCCCGTGGATCCGACAGAGTGGCGCGTCTCGCGCAATTCGACAGCCGGTTGACTTGAGCTGAGCCAGGGCGGCGTCTGGGGTCTCAGGGTTCGATGGGTCTCAACTCGAGGATGCCGAAGCTCGCCCCCGGGTTCTTGGAGGCCACCTCGAGAGCCTCGTCGAAATCGGCGCATTCGAGGATGTTGAAGCCTGCGATCTGAAGAGTCTGCTCGGAAACTGGGCCGTCGCCGACCGTCGTCGCGTCCGCTCGGATCTGAATGGTCCGCGTCTCTGTGAGCGGGCCGAGTACATGTCCCTCGAGTCGTACGCCACGAGCGTCCATCTCTTCACACCAGGCCGCCACCGCCGCCGGGATAGCCTTCCTTTGCTCGGGGTCCAGCTGGACGCTCGGGTCGCGGTACGTAAAGAGCATGTACTTCATCGCCCCTCCTGGTTCGTGGTCTCCTCATGGAGAGGATGATCCACGAGGCGTGAATCCACCGGCTCGCTGCGTAAGGACAGCACCCAGCTGTGTCGGATGTCGCGCTTTGCGGCACTCAGCCGTAGCGTCGGTGGCGCGTCTGCTGCACGAGTTGTGTCGCTGCGAGCCGCTACCCTGAAGACGTGAGCGCTCTCACGTTCAACGTGGTCTATGAAGACGCTGGCGAGGGCTGGGTCTACGCGCACGTTTCCGAGCTTCCCGAGGTCCAGACGCAGGGCTCGGGCCTCGATGAGGCCCGCGTGATGGTCAAGGACGCGATCGCCCTCGTGCTCGAGGAGCGGCGCGCGCGAGGCGAAGCCATTCCGCGGACGGGGTGGGCGCTCGTCGAGGCTGTCGAGATCGCTGCGTGAAGAAGCGCGACCTCGAGCGGCATCTCACCGCTCATGGTTGCTCGCTGGTCCGTCAAGCCGCTGCGCACGAGCTCTGGGAGAACGCCGCTTCTGGAACTCGCACGACGGTGCCGCGCCACCGTGAGATCAAGACTCCGACGGCACGCGGGATCTGCAGACAGCTCGGCATACCCGAGCCCAGTGGGCCACGGTAAGCAGCCCGGCGGCTCGGCTGCTCCGTTTCGCGCGGTGCAGCCACGCGACCTACGTAGTCGAGAGTGTTGCTTTTCCGAGGAGCGGGAGCGGGCGGAGCGCGTGTGCCGATGACTCGTCGGCTTGTGTGGGGAGGGGGTTCATCGCACGTCGTAGACCAGTTGAT
>CAZABN010000110.1:0-5975 GCA_964483345.1 uncultured Solirubrobacteraceae bacterium | reverse complement strand
CGCGCGTCTACGGCCACGACCACGGGCAGCCGTTCCTCGGCCGCGAGTTCTCGACGGAGCCCGACTACTCCGACGAGATCGCGCGCGAGATCGACGACGAGGTGCGCCAGATCATCGAGGGCGCGCACGAGCGTGCCCGCGCGATCCTCGGCGAGCAGCGCGAGCGCCTCGACCGGATCTCGCAGATCCTGCTGCGCCGTGAGACGATCGAGAAGGAGCAGTTCGAGAAGCTGCTCGCCGGCGCCACCGAGGCCGACGTCTTCGGCCCCGACGAGCCCGACGCCCCGGCGCTCGCCCCCGGCCCGGTCGCGGCCCCCGAGCGCACGCGGCCCGAGACGGCGCGTCCGCTGCCGCGTCCCGGTCTCGCCGCCGAGATGCGCGGCGACGACGAGCGCCCGCGCCCGCAGCTCGGCTGAAACAGCGCTTCGCGCGCGCCGGCAGACGCCCGCGCCCACAGCCTCTGGCACGATTGCCGGCGTGCCCGCCGCCGTCCGGATCATGGGGATCCTCAACGTCACGCCCGACTCCTTCTCCGACGGGGGACGCTACCTCGACGCCGGCGCCGCGATCGAGCATGGCCTCGCGCTGGCGCAGCAGGGCGCGGCGATCGTCGATGTCGGCGGCGAGTCGACGCGCCCGGGCGCGGCGGCCGTCGATCTGCGCGAGGAGCTGCGCCGGGTCATCCCGGTGGTCGAGGGCCTGGTCGATGCCGGTGTCGACGCCACGATCTCGATCGACACCTCGAAGCTCGAGGTGGCGCGGGCGGCGCTCGACGCGGGGGCGACGTTCGTCAACGACGTGACCGCGTTCCGTGCGGCGCCGGAGCTCGCGGCGCTCGTCGCCGCGCGCGGCGCCGAGTGCTGCGTGATGCACATGCGGGGCGAGCCGCGCACGATGCAGGACGCCCCGCGCTACGCCGACGTCGTCGGCGAGGTCCGCGAGTTCCTGCGCGAGCGCGTGGCCTTCGCGCGCCAGGCCGGAATCGCGCCGGAGCGGATCGTCGTCGACCCCGGCTTCGGCTTCGGCAAGACGGTGGAGCACAACCTGGAGCTGCTCGCGCGCCTGGACGAGCTCGCGGTGCTCGGCCAGCCGATCGCGATCGGCACGTCACGCAAGTCGTTTCTCGGCGTGCTCACCGGACGTGGCGAGCACGACCGGCTCGCCGCCACGGTCGCGACCAACGTGATCGGCCTGCTGCGCGGCGCCAGCGTCTTCCGCGTGCACGACGTCGCCCCCGTTCGTGACGCGCTTGCGGTCGCGGCTGCTACGGTCAGCTGGCGATGAGCGACGAGCACGACGACGAGCTGGACTCCGACGACGAGCTCGACCTCGACGGCGGCGCGCAGACCGTCGTCACGATCGAGATCTCCGGTCTCTCGCTCTACACCCACGTCGGCGTCAGCGCCGCGGAGCGCGAGATCGGCCAGCGCCTGCTGTTCGACATCCGCATCGACGTCGGCGAGTCGGACGCGACCGAGACCGATCGCCTCGAGGACACCGTCGACTACGCCGAGGTCTGCCAGCTCGTCGCGCTGGTCGCCCAGCAGCGCAACTACAAGACGCTCGAGCGCCTGTGCACCGTTGTCGCGGACCGGATCATCGAGGACTTCGGCGCCGAGGCCGTCTGGGTCAAGGCGGCGAAGCCGGAGCCGCCGATCCCGCTGGCGGTCGAGGAGGTCTCGGTGGAGGTCTGGCGCGAGCTGCCCGAGTGAGCGGCGCGCGCGTCGGCTACCTGGGTCTCGGCTCGAACGTCGGCGACCGCCGCGCGAACCTGCAGGCGGCGGTCGACGGCCTGGCGGCGCGTGGGGTCGCGGTGGTGGCCTCCTCCAGCGCCTATGACACCGACCCCGTCGGCGAGATCCTCGACCAGCCCGCGTTCCTCAACGCCTGCCTGCGAATCGAGACGGCGCTGGCGCCGCTCGAGCTGCTCGACCTCTGCAAGGCGCTGGAGCGCGACCTCGGCCGCGCGGCGGGGGGGTTGCGCCACGGTCCGCGGCTGATCGACATCGACGTGCTGGCGCTCGGCGAGTTCGAGCATCGCTGCGAGCGCCTGAGGTTGCCCCACGAGCAGGTGCTGACGCGGCGCTTCGTGCTGATCCCGCTGCTCGAGCTCGACTTCGAGCTGCGCACGCCGGCCGGCGAGTCGCTCGCCGACGCGCTCGCGGCGCTCGACCTGGACGAGGGTGTTCGCCGGGCGGGCCCCAAGTTGGATCTGCCCGCATAATCCGCTCGTGCTCCTGGTCGTCGACGTCGGCAACACGCAGACCCATTTCGGCGCCGTCCGCGACGCCGAGGTCGGCGAGCGCTGGCGGTTCGCCACCGACCGCAGCGCGACCTCCGACGAGCTGGGGGCGGCGCTGCGCAACCTGCTCGCCCTGCGCGGGCTCGGCTTCGACGACGTCGACGCCTCGGTTCTCTCCTCGACGGTCCCCGAGCTCGCGCCGGAGTGGGTCGAGATGGCGCGGCGCTACCTCGGCCACGAGATGCTGGTCGTCGGCCCGGGCGTGCGGACCGGCATGCCGATCCGCATGGACAACCCGCGCGAGCTGGGCGCGGACCGCCTCGTCAACGCCCTGGCCGCCTGGACGCGTTTCGGGCGCGCCTGCATCGTCGTCGATTTCGGCACGGCGATCACCTATGACGTCGTCTCCGCCGCGGGCGAGTATCTCGGCGGCATCATCTCGCCGGGGATCGGGATCTCGCTCGAGGCGCTCGCGCTGCGTGCCGCGAAGGTGCCCGAGGTCGAGCTGGGCGAGCCGCGCGCACTGATCGGCAAGACCACGGCCGACGCGGTGCGCTCGGGGATCGTGTACGGCTTCGCCGGTCAGGTCGACGGGATCGTGGGGCGCCTGCGCGCGGAGCTTGGAGTGGATGCGCCGGTGATCGCGACCGGCGGCCTCGCCCACCACCTCGTGCCGTCGTTCACCGCGTCGATCGACGAGGTCGACGATCTGCTGACGCTCGAGGGCCTGCGGCTGATCTGGGAGCTCAACCGCTAGCGGCTCGCCGGCGGCTCAAAGGCCGATCGAGGGTGCGGGCGCGTCCGGCGGCCCGCCGGGTACGGGAAGGTCGCCGACGAACGCCTGGATGCGCTCGGTCCAGGCCTCCAGCGGCACCAGCCTGAAGCCGAGCGCGCGCGACTCGTAGTCGAGGTTCACGGCGAGCTGGGTGGTGGAGACGATCGCGTCGTGCAGCCAGTCGTCGCCGAACTGGTCGGCGAACTCGGCGGAGACCGCGGAGCGCACCAGCTTGCCCTCGTGGAAGGTGCGCTTGTCGGTCGGCTCGTTGTGCGAGAGGATCTCGGCGACCCAGTCCAGTCGCGACTGCAGCTCGACGTGGCGGTCGAAGACCTCGGTGTACGGCCCGGCGCCGACCATCACGGCCGCCCAGCTGGCGATCACCGCGCGCGAGTGGCTCGCGAGGATGACCATCATCTCCTGCAGCACGCGGCGGCGCTCGCGGTCCTGGAGCATCGCGCGCGTCGCCGCCGAGAAGGACGCCGTGTCGAGCGCGAGTCGCGCACCGGCGAGCAGCCCCTCGGTCGCTCCGGTCTCGATCTCGACGCCGCGGATCAGCTCGACCGTGCCCATCCAGGTCGCGCGCGCGGACTGCACCAGCTGGAAGAGGACGTACTGCGCGAGCACGCTCCAGCGGCGGCGGTCGCGGCGGTCGAGCGCCTCGTTGAGCACGACCACCGTGACGGCGAGCACGATCAGGCTCGCGATCAGCGAGGTGAGCATCGCGTGCGCGCTCCAGAACGAGCCGAACACGAAATCGGAGCCGGCGGCGAGGGCGATCACGACGACCCCCAGCGTCGCGGCGATCGTCAGTCGGCGGCTGCCATCCATCGGCGCGCAGACTACCCTGGGACGATGAACGCGCTCACCGACCCCATCGCGATCGGCGGCGTCGAGCTGCCCAACCGCCTGGTGCTCGCGCCGCTGGCCGGGATCGGCAGCTGGTTCGTGCGCCTGCAGGCGCGGCGCTACGGCGCCGGCCTGGTGGTCTCGGAGATGGTCTCGAGCCACGCCGTCCACCACCGCAACGAGAAGACCTGCCGCGAGCTGCTGGTGATCGATCCGCGCGAGCACGAGGGGGGAGCGGTGGCGATCCAGCTGTTCGGCGCCGACCCCGCGGTGATGCGCTCGGCGGCGTCCACGGTGGCGGCCGCCGGTGCCGATCTGATCGACATCAACATGGGCTGTCCGGTGCCGAAGGTCTGCCGCACCGGCGCCGGCGCGGCCTTGCTCGCGGACCCCGACCTCGCCGTGGAGGTCGCGCGCGCCGCCGTGGAGGGCGGCGGGCTGCCGGTCACGGTCAAGCTGCGCTCCGGCTGGCGCGCCGGCGAGACCGACGGCATCGCGCTCGCGCACCGGCTGGTCGCCGAGGCCGGCGTCGCGGCGATCGCGCTGCATCCGCGGCCCGCGACGATCGCGCACCGCGGCTCACCGGACTACGCGCTCGCCGCGGAGCTGGTCCGCACGCTCGACGCCCCGGTGCTGCTGAGCGGCGGCTTGCAGAACGCGCAGGCGGTGCGCGAGGCCTACGCGCAGACCGACGCGGCGGCGGTCATGCTGGCCCGCGGCGCGCTGGGCAATCCGTGGCTGTTCGAGGAGCTGCTCGGCCGCCGCGAGCAGCCGCCGGGCCCCGACGAGGTGCTCGCGGAGCTCGACTGGATCATCGGCTGCGCGAGCCGCCACCTCGGCGTGGAGCGGGCGGGGCGCTACCTGCGGCGCTTCTACCCGTGGTACGTGGCGCGGCTTCGGCTCGAGCCGGCCCGCGCACGGGTGCTCGCCAGCGCCCTGCAGCAGGTCGGAACGTTCGCCTCGGTGCGCGAAGCCCTCGAACGCGCACTGGACGCGCAACTCGTGTGACGCGCTCGCTATACTGCCCGGCCGCGCTCAGCGCGCACAGCGCCCGCGCGGCCGACGCACCCCCTCGAGCGAACGAGACCGAATGCCGAAGGACGTAATCCTCACCCCGGAGGGACTGGAGAAGCTCCAGTCGGAGCTCGACTACCTCTCGACCGAGAAGCGCAAGGAGGTCGCCGAGCGGATCAAGGAGGCGCGCGAGTTCGGCGACATCGCCGAGAACTCGGAGTACGACGACGCGAAGAACGAGCAGGCGATGCTCGAGTCGCGGATCGCCGTGGTCGCGGAGAAGCTGCGGATGGCGACCGTGATCGAGGCCGACGGGCTCTCGACCGACGTCGTCGCCGTCGGGTCGGTCGTCCACGTCAAGGACGAGAAGACCGGCAAGTCGCTGCGCTACACGATCGTCGGCTCGGCCGAGGCCAAGCCCGCCGAGAACAAGCTCTCCAACGAGTCGCCGGTCGGCCGCGCGCTGCTCGGCCACAAGCGCAACGAGATCGTGTCGGTGCAGGTGCCGCGCGGACCGGCGCGCAAGCTCAAGATCACCAAGATCGACGTCGGCCTGAAGTAGGGGCGTCGACCCGGCTCTCGCCGGGATCGATGCCTGCTCAAGTAGCCTCCCCGCCGTGAGCGGGGAAGAGCATGGGCCTAGCGATCTGCTCGCGGCACGCCGGGCGAAGCTCGAACGCCTGCGAGCCGAGGGGGTCGATCCGTTCCCGCACGAGTTCGACGGCGTCGAGCCGATCGCGGCGGTGCTCGCGGCGCACGAGACTCTGGCCGCGGGTGAGGAGACCGAGGTCGCACACCGCGTGGCGGGGCGGCTGGCGGCGCGGCGCGATGCGGGACGGGCGGCGTTCCTCGACCTCGTCGACCGCTCCGGGCGCATCCAGCTGCACGCCCGCGTCGACGAGCTCGGCGAGGCCGGCTTCGAACGGCTCGTGTCGCTCGACCTCGGTGATCTGGTCGGCGTCGACGGGGTCGCGATCCGCACGCGCCGCGGCGAGCTCTCGCTGCGCGTGAGCGCGTTCACACTGCTCGCGAAGTCGCTGCGCCCGCCGCCCGACAAGCATCACGGCCTGAGCGACGTCGAGACGCGCTTTCGCC
>CAZABN010000109.1:0-6121 GCA_964483345.1 uncultured Solirubrobacteraceae bacterium | reverse complement strand
AGAAGGAGACCATCGGCCTGTTCAAGCACTACAAGGTGCTCTCCAAGCGCGAGCTGGAGGCTCGCTACGAGGTCTTCACCGAGCAGTACTCGACGAAGCTCAACATCGAGGCCGAGACGGCCGCCTCGATCGCGCGGACGCTGCTGCTGCCGGCCGCCCTCCGCCACCTGTCGGAGCTGCGCGAGGCGCAGGTCGAGCGGCTGGTCGAGGAGACCGCCGAGCTGGTCGGCAAGTTCGTCGACGCGATCTTCGCGCTCGAGAAGGTCAACGCCGCGCATCCGGACGTCGAGGGGATCAAGCACGCGGAGTACATGCGCGACGAGGTGGTGCCCGCGATGGACGGCGTGCGCGCGATCGCCGACAAGCTCGAGCGGATCGTGGCCGACGACCTCTGGCCGCTGCCGAAGTACTCGGAGATGCTCTTCATCAAGTGACCGCGGCGGGAGGCGCTGCGGCGGCCGCGCCTCCCCGTTCGCCCGATCGACTCCCGAAAAAGCCGGCGCCCCAGGGGGTGCGGGGCGCCGGGCGACTACTGGGAGGAGGTGCGTGCGATCTGTGTCGCGCGAATAGTGTGACGAACGTCGCCCGGGGCTGTTGAAGAGTTGCTGAAGATGGCGCCGACCAGCGCCAGCTTCTCGGGGCGGGTGAGGCGCTTGATGCGCGCCTCCTCGCGGCGCGCCGCGCCCGCGTCGGCCATCGCGAAGCACGCCAACAGCTCCACCGGCAGGCGCGAACGGGTGTAGCGAGCACCGGCACCGGCGGCGTGTGAGGCGAGGCGGCGCTCGACGTCGACGGTCCAGCCGGTGTAGAGCGAGCCGTCGGCGCAGCGCAGGATGTAGACCCAGGCGTCGGACATGGCCGCAGTCAAGCTACGCCGTCGCCAGCCATTCGCCTGCATGCCGCGCGTGGGGCGCCGGCGCTTTCGGGGCCGCGGCAGCGCGTGGCGTGCCGCGCCGGCACTCCGCCGCTCCGCGGCGCCGCGGCGGGCCGTTCAGATGATCGTGACCTCGCCGCCGGCGCGGCGCGGCTCGGGCACGTTCAGGATGACCGGCGCGGTGTGCATCGCGCGCAGCTTGACGTCGCGCCACGACATGCCCTCCCGCAGCAGGGCCGGGATCCCCATCGCCATCGCGGTCGTCACCTCGACCGCCTGCAGCACGATGCCGTAGGCGATCGCGTCGGCGGTCGAGACGTGGAAGGCGCCCGCGAGCACGGCCACGCAGGCGGCCTGGAAGACGCCGACGTTCGAGGGCGCCGCCGGCAGCACCGCGGTGACGTTCACCGCGAACAGCACCCCGGCCGCCGCCGCGAGCCCGGCCCGATGGTTGAGGCCCAGCGCGATCAGCAGCACGTAGCAGGACGCGCACTGCAGCGCCCAGGCGCCCAGCTGCGCGGTGACGGCGATCGCGGCGAGCCGCGGTTCGCGGAACACGCGCATGCCGGTGCGCAGCCGCACGAGCATCCCGGCGAGCCGCGTCCGCAGCAGCTCGAGCCGCGCCGAGCGCGACGGACCGCCTCGGCGGCCGAGCAGCAGCGGCGCGGCAAGAATCACCGCGACCAGCACCGCCGGGCCGACCGCGACGGCGATCAGCGCCGAGTGGCGGCCGTTGAAGAGGTCGACGCTGGTGAACATCACCGCACCGAGCGCCGCGAGCGCAACCAGGTTCAGCAGCGTCTGCGAGACGAGCGTGCCGACCACGATCGGGAACGTCTCCACCGGTCGCCCGACACGGCGCGCCACGATCAGCGAGCGCGACGGCTCGCCGAGCCGCGCCGGCAGCGTGGCGCTCATCAGCACGCCGATGAAGGTGCCCTGCATCGCGTCGGCGCGGCGCACCCTCGAGCGCGGCAGCGCGGCACGCAGGATCGCGTGCCAGGCGAAGCCGCGCGACACCATCGCCGCGCACATCAGCACGCAGCCGATGACCACCCAGGACGGCCGCGAGGTGACCAGCGCGCTGGTGATCCGCCCCACGCCGATCCGCGAGACGGCGAGCGCCGAAACCGCGACGGCGGCCAGTGCGACGAGCGCGATCGCGCCACGGCGCACACCGCCGAGCACCCGCTCACGCCGCGTTCGCTCGTCACGTTCGAGGCTCGGCAGGCGCCGCTGCGCCGAGCGATGCCCGGCGAGATCGACGGTCGCGGCCCCGATGCGCACGGCGGCGCGCTCGCGCGCGCCGCGCGGCGCGGGCGTCGCGATCGCGTCGTCGTAGGCGCCGAGCACCTCGTCGGCGACGAGCGGCCAGGCGTAGCGGCTGACGTTCTCGCGCGCCGCCGCCGACATCGCCTCGCGCCGCGGCGGGTCGTAGGCGAGGTCCAGCAGCGCCTGCGCCAGTCCGCTCGCGTCGGCGCGGCGGAAGAGGACGCCGTCGACGCCGTCGCGCACGACGTCGTTGTAGCCGGGGATGTCGGAGGCCACGACCGGAGTGCCGACCGCGAAGGCCTCGGTCAGCACCATGCCGAAGCTCTCACCGCCAAGCGAGGGCGCGACCAGCAGGTCGGCGGCCGCGATGACCGCGGTCTTCTGCGCGTCGTCGATCTTGCCGAGCGCCGAGACGCCGCGCAGGTCGACCATCATCGTCTCCAGCTGCTCCTGCTCGACGCCGATCACCTGCAGGGTGAACGGCACGTGCTCGCGCAGCGCCTCGAGCGCGCGCAGCACCACCGGCAGCCCCTTGCGCTCGACCGCCTGGCCGACGAAGACGAGCGCCAGCGGCCGCTCGTCAGTCGGTGCCGCCGCGGCCGCGCGCTCGAGCTGCGCGGGCACCGCGACGCCGTTGGGGATCACGCGGTAGTGCCCGCCGAAGAACCGCTCGCCGGTCCACGCGGCGGCGCGCGAGACCGCGATCCGCACGTGCAGGCGGTCGAAGCGCCGGCTCGCGCCGGCGAGGTTGCCGAGGCCGTTGGTCAGGCGGTTGGTCGAATAGGTGTGGAAGGTCCCGACCAGCGGCAGCCCGCTGAAGCCGACCGCGTCCCAGCTCGACAGCGGCACGATCGGCTCGTGGATGTGGACCACGTCGTAGTCGCCCTCGCGCAGCTCGCGACGCAGCGTCGTTGCCGCCGACGGGGTGAGCGCCACGTTCGACACGGCGCCGTTCGCCCGCAGCCCGATCGTGCGACCGAGCGAGACGATGTTGGCCGCCTGCACGCGCGGCTGCGGGCGCACCCCACGGTGCAGCCTGACGCTCAGGCGGTCGTCGGGGTCGAACGGGGTGATGATCCGCGGCTCGTGACCGGCCGCCGCGAACTGGTCCGCGAGCGCCTCGATGTGACGCGTGACGCCGCCCGGATACGTCCACGAGTACGGCGAGACGAGGGCGATCCGCATCGCCTCCAATGGTAGCGGGGCGCCGGGCGCCCGTATACTCGCGGACTCCGAAGATGGCAGCAGCACTCCACGCGAGAACAACCGCCACGGCGCCCGATCGCTCGCGCCGGCGCGGATGAGCGACCCGGGCGACGCCAGGATCCGCGTCGCGATCATCGGCTCGGGCCCGGCCGGCAGCTACGCCGCCGGTCATCTGCTGCGCCACACGGCGACCGAGCTGCACGTCGACCTCTACGAGCGCCTGCCGACGCCGTGGGGGCTCGTGCGCGCCGGGGTGGCGCCCGACCACCCGAAGATCAAGTCGGTCACCAACCTCTACGAGCGCACCGCCGAGCATCCGCGGCTGCGCCTGTTCGCCAACGTCGAGTTCGGCCGCCACGTCACGCTCGCCGACCTGCGCCGCCACTACCACGCGATCATCTACGCGGTCGGCACGCCGGTCGACCGCACGATGGGGATCCCCGGGGAGGAGCTGGCGGGCAGCTACGCCGCGACCGACTTCGTCGGCTGGTACAACGGCCACCCCGACTTCCGTGACCACACCTTCGACCTGAGCGGCGAGCGGGTCGTCGTGATCGGCGCCGGCAACGTGGCGCTCGACGTCGCCCGGATGCTGGTGCTCACCCACGCCGAGCTCGCCGTCACCGACGTCGCCGACCACGCGCTCGAGGTGCTCGCCGGCAGCGGCGTACGCGAGGTCGTCGTGATCGCGCGCCGCGGCCCGGCGCAGGCGGCCTTCACCAACCCGGAGCTGCGCGAGCTGGGCGAGCTGAGCGACGCCGACGTCCTGGTCGACGCCGAGGAGCTGGCGCTCGGGGAGTCGAGCGTCGATCCGGACGCCGACCCGACCGCCAAGCGCAACGTCGAGATCCTGCGCGAGTACTCGACCCGGACACCGGTTGGCCACTCGCGCCGCGTCGTGCTGCGGTTCCTGCTCTCCCCGGTCGAGCTGACCGGGGCGGGGCGGGTGCAGTCGGTGACGCTCGCCCGCAACACCCTCGAGCCGGGCGCCGGCGGCAGCCTGCGCGCCCGCGCGACCGGCGAGCAGCTGGAGATCCCGGCGCAGGCGGTCTTTCGCGCGATCGGCTACCGCGGCGTCCCGCTCGCCGACGTCCCCTTCGACTCCGCGCGCGAGCTGATCGCGAACGTCGACGGCCGCGTGCGACGCGGCGAATACGTCGTCGGCTGGGCCAAGCGGGGCCCGAGCGGAGTGATCGGCACGAACAAGAAGGACGCCAACGAGACGGTCGACGCGCTGCTCGAGGACCTCGCCGCCGGGGCGCTGCTCGAGCCCGCGCCGATCGGCGACGCCGCGCTCGAGCAGTTCGTGCGCGAGCGCCAGCCACAGCTCGTCGACTACGGCAACTGGCTGACGATCGACCGCCACGAGCGCGCGCTCGGCGAGCCGGCCGGCCGCCCGCGGGTCAAGCTCGCGACCGTCGCGGAGCTGCTCGCCGCGATCGGCTGGGGCGGCGATGACGACTGACGCGGCGAGCGCGCACCTGCGGGCCGCCGATCCCGTGCTGGCCGCGCTGATCGACCGCGTCGGGGCGCTGCCGCAGACGTCGCGCCCGAGCTCGCGACCGAGCCCGGGAGAGCACTACGCCGGCCTGCTGCGCGCGATCGTCGGGCAGCAGCTCTCGACGCGTGCCGCGGCGGCGATCTGGCAGCGGCTGCTCGCGCACTTCGACGGCCGCCAGCCGACGCCCGCGGAGGTCCTCGCCGCCGATCCCGACGAGCTGCGCGCCGCCGCCGGTCTCTCGCGGGCCAAGACCAGCTACCTGCGCTCGCTGGCGGAGCACGTGCTCGACGGCTCGCTCGAGCTCGACCGCCTCGAGCAGCTCGACGACGACGCCGTGATCGCCGAGCTCGTCGCCGTCAAGGGGATCGGCGAGTGGAGCGCGCACATGTTCCTGATGTTCCAGCTCGAGCGCCCCGACGTGCTCGCCCCCGGCGACCTCGGCATCCGCCGCGGCGTCCAGATCGCCTACGGCCTCGACGCGCTGCCGACGCCCGCCGAGGTGATCGCGCTCGCCGAGCGCTGGCGCCCGCACCGCACCGCCGCCTGCCGCTACCTCTGGCGCGCGATCGACGCGCCGCCGCAGTAGGGGGCTCGCGGCCGATGGACGCGGCAGGCGACCACGTCGAGCGCAACCGCTCAGTCTGGAACCGCCGGGCCGCCGACTACGTCGAGGCCGGGGAGCGCAACTGGGCGGCCGCCGAACCTTCGTGGGGGCGCTGGAGCGTGCCCGAGGCGCAGCTGCATGTGCTGCCGGACGCGCTCGACGGCCTCGACTGCATCGAGCTGGGCTGCGGCACGGCGTACGTCTCGGCCTGGCTCGCGCGGCGCGGCGCGCGGCCCGTCGGGATCGACGTGAGCGAGGTGCAGCTCGCCACCGCGAGCCGGCTGCAGGGCGAGCACGGCCTGTCGTTCCCGCTGCTGCACGGCAACGCGGAGCAGGTGCCGCTGGCGGACGCGAGCTTCGATCTCGCGATCTCGGAGTACGGCGCGAGCATCTGGTGTGACCCCCACCGCTGGATCCCCGAGGCCTCACGGCTGCTTCGTCCTGGCGGGCAGCTGATCTTCCTCGTCAACGGCGTGATCGCGATGCTCTGCGAACCCGACGACGAGACCGTCCAGCCCAGCGAGCGGATGCTGCGGCCGTACTTCGGCATGCACCGCTTCGAATGGCCCGAGGACGAGTCGGTCGAGTTCCACCTTCCGCACGGCGAGCTGATCGCGCTGCTGCGCGCGAACGACCTCACGGTCGACGAGCTGATCGAGGTGCG
>CAZABN010000108.1:0-6273 GCA_964483345.1 uncultured Solirubrobacteraceae bacterium | reverse complement strand
AGAGCTCCCACATCCGCTGGAAGCGTCCGTCGTAGCCGAGCGAGCGCACCCGCTCGAGCTGGGCGAGGAAGTTCTCGCGCCAACAGCGCAGCGTGCGCACGTAGTGCGTCGTGATGTCCTCGAGCTGGATCGGTCGCAGGTCGGTCACGCGCGCCACCGAGCGCGAGATCACCGCGAGCGAGGGCAGACAGCCGCCGGGGAAGACGTGAGTGTTGGCGAAGCTCCGCTTGGACTTCTCGACGTTGTAGGCGCGGTCGTCGATCGTGATCGCCTGCAGCAGCATCGCCCCGTCGGGCGCGAGCAGCGCGGCGCAGCGCTCGAAGAAGGTGTCGAAGTACTGCCAGCCGACCGCCTCGATCATCTCGATCGAGACGAGCTTGTCGTAGGTGCCCTGCAGATCGCGGTAGTCCTGGAGCAACACGGTCACGCGATCCTGCAGGCCGGCGGCGGCAATACGCTCGTCGACCAGGCGTCGCTGCTCGGCCGAGATCGTCGTCGTTGTGACGCGGCAGCCGTAGCGCGAGGCGGCATGGATCGCGAAACCGCCCCAGCCGCTCCCGATCTCGAGTACGTGGTCCTGCGGCCGGAGTTCCAGCTTGCGGCAGACGCGGTCGAGCTTGGCGATCTGCGCGTCGTGCAGCGAAGCGGCCGGTTCCTCGAAGATGGCGCACGAATACGTCATCGTCTCGTCGAGCATCAAACTAAAGAGGTCGTTGCCGATGTCGTAATGCGCGGCGATCCGCCGGCGTGAACGTTTTGGCGTGTTTCGCGCGCACCAGCTGGCCGCCGCCTGGGGAGCTGCGACCAGCGGGCGAACGGCGCGCCGCCAGCGATCCAGGGCCGGCATGTTGAGCGCGGCGAGGCGCGCGAGCTCGGCCAGCTCGCTGCAGTCGAACCAGCGGTCGGTGTAGGCCTCGCTGACGCCGAGCGAGCCGCGCAGCAGCGCACGATAGAAGCGCCGGTCGTGGACGAGCACGGTCACGGCCGGGCCGCCCTCGCTGGCGGCGCCGAAGGTGCGGCTGTCAGCGCCCTCGCGAACGGTGAGCGTGCCGTATCTGGTCCGGCGCAGCAGCGTGCGCACGACCGCGCGTGCGATCACGTTGATCGGACCGGCGAGCGTCAGGCGAGGCCGCCGGCTGCCCGCCCGCTCAGCGATCCACGCCGGGTCGATCCGCTCGCTCACGTTCTCTGTTACGCAGACCGGGCGCCGGCGGTTCAGTCGGTCAGGTTGATCGCGCGCCACGAGTCGCTCGCGGCGAACTCGCGGCGGAGGAAACGACGGCTGCTACTGGAGCCACTTCACCCACTGGACGTACATCGTGTAGCTCGGAGCGCCCAGGGAGGTGGCGGGCGTGCAGGTGCCGAAGTCGCAGGACCAGCCGCCGACCGCCAGGTCGAAGATCAGGTGGAAGTTGCCGTAGGAGTAGTCGTTCGCCCACGACGACCCCGCGACCAGCGCGCCCTGGTTGGCGGTGGCGTACGCGATGCCGTCGAGCGTCCACGTGATCGAGGTGGGCGTCCAGATGATCGCGTAGGTGTGGAAGCCGGCGGACGGCGCCGGAGTGGAGATCTCGTACTGCTGCGTGGTCGCCCCGGTCGGGGGGTTCACGGTCGTTCCGTGGAGATCGGCGTAGTCCTCGATCCCCGCGCCGAATGTCGGCGCCTCGACGATGTCGATCTCACCCGGAATTCCCGGCGAGGAGCCCGGAATGTTGTTGTCGCCCAGCATCCAGAAGGCCGGGCAAAGGCCCTGCGCAGTCGGCATCTCGATGCTCGCCTCGACCTCGCCGTACTCGCCGGACCAGTGGCCAACGCTGTCCACCTGCGCCGAGGTGTACATGTCGGTGGCGTACGAGTTGGCGGCCGCGTTCGGGTTGCGCACCGCTGTGATCGCCAGGCCCTGCGGCGTGAGGTAGGCGTTCTGGTCGGGGTTGACGCCGTCGAGGTCCTGGCCGCTGCCGATGTCGTTCGTGTTGCTCGTGGAGACCGTGGGCACCGGGGACTGGCCGCAACCGCCCCAGTTGTCCAGGTTCCAGTACTTGTTGGTCGGGAGCTGGTTGGGGAGGCTGCCGCCGTTCGTGAAGTCGGTCTGGAAGTTGTCGGTGAAGACGGGGTTCGTGTACGGGCTCGGATACGGCGTGGGGGGCGGCGACGCCGCCGGCGGAGGCGTCGTCGTGGTGGTGGTGGTGGTCGTCGTCGAAGACGAAGATGATGGCGGCGCGCTGTTGCTCGTCGTCGAGGGGGTATTTGGCGTCGCCGCGGTCCTCAGGCTCAGCTTCGCCCGCACCTGCACGGCCGGCGGGGCGTTGACGGTGCGGACGACCAGCTTCGTCGGGGAGAGGCTGAGCGTGTAGTAGACGGCGGCCCCCCACCAGGGGTTCGCGACGACGCTCCGCACCGGTTTGCCGGGGACGTAGACGTCGACCAGCCGCGAATGCTTGCCGCGTGCGCGGACCTCGACGACCAGCAGGTACTTACCCTGCTTCGGGACCGTGGTGCGCAGGATGCTCGTGGCGGTCTTCGACGCGGCGTGAGCCCCGTGCGTGCCGGCGGCAAACGCGGCCGCGGGGACGATGAGCAGCGCCAGCGCGACCGCACCGCCCGCGATCCGCCGTCGCGCCACTCCTTGCCCCGCGCGTGGTGCCATCCGGGCAGGATTGTAACCACCGTCGACGAATGTACGAAGTCTCCTTCTTCGCGCAACGAAAAGCCCAGCAAACGTGGGGAGTCGCTCGCAGGGCTCGCGCGTGCCGCGCTCACCGGTGCGCCTCGACGCCGTCACCGGACCGTCCCTTCGCGGGCGCCGCGGACGCGCGCGCGGCGCGCGCCCAGCAGCGGCGCGCCGCTCGGATTGGGGTAGTAGCGCGCACCCTTCAGGCGTAGGCGCAGCCCGTTGGCGTAGATCCGGCGCACGATCCGCAGCGTCAACAGCGGGTAGCGGACCAGCAGCGCGCGCAGCCGCGCCGGCGTCAGCTCGCTTCGCTCCAGAGAGAGCGTCGCATCGAACACGACCCGGTCGCCCTGCTCGCTGTCGATGTGCACGACCAGGCGCTGTGCGGGCGCCGTCATGCGCCACACATAGGTGTGATCCATACCCATGAACGGGGAGACATGGAATTCTTTTTCAAAGCGTCCGCGCATGATCGATGAGCCTGGACGTGTTGTCGTGGGTGAAAGCACGTAGGCGTGGCGCTCGCCCCACGGCGTGTTGGTGACCTCGGCGACGATCGCCTGCACGTGCGAGCCCGCCTGGTCGAAGCAGTAGTAGAAGCTGACCGGGTTGAAGCAATGCCCGAGCTGGCGCAGGTTGGTGAGCAGCCGGACCGGGCCCGCTGGGCGCGCGCCGGTGCGCGCCGCGACGAGCTCGCGGATTTGCTCCGTGAGCGGCCGTTGCGGATCGCCGAGATGGTCGCTGGCGCGAAACTGCACGAGTGCGCGCCCGCGCGCCGAGGCGAAGCGGTAGGAGTCGAACAGCTCCGGAAGCTCATCGAGGTCGAGGTAGACCATGAAGAGCTTCGCGCGCAGCTCGTGGGCCGGCGCACCGAGACGGCGGTGGCGGACCCAACCCTCGTAGACGCAGCTCGCGCTCATCACAGCCCTTCGACCGCTCGCAGCGCGGAAACCACGCCGTCCTCGTGGAAGCCCCAGCCCCAGTACGCGCCACAGTAACGCGTGCGCCGGTCGCCCGAGATCTCGCTCCAGCGCGCCTGCGCGGCCACGCCGGCGCCGTTGAAGACCGGGTGCGCGTAGGCGAAGGTGGCGATGATCTGCGCGGGGTCGATCCGGTCGGCCATGTTCAGCGAGACGCAGAAGTCCTCCGGGGCGTCCAGGCGCTGCAGGTGGTTGCAGTAGTAGGTGACGGTGCTCAACGGCCGCGGTTGCGCGAACAGGTGGTAGTTCCAGGCCTGGCGTGCGGCCGCTCGGCGAGGCAGGAGCGAGCTGTCCGTGTGCAGCACCGCCTCGTTGGGCTGGTAAGGGAACGAGGCGAGGATCGCGCGTTCCGCGGGCGTGGGGTCCTCGAGCAGGGCGAGCGCCTGATCGGCGTGGCAGGCGAGGATCACCTCGTCGAAGCGCTCGCTGTGCCCGTCGCGCGTCCGCAGCGTGACCGAACCGGGCTCACGCCGCAGCGCCGCGATCGGGCAGGCGAGCCGGATGCGCTCGGCGAAGGGCCGGCTGAGCGCCTGCACGTAGCGGTGCGCTCCGCCGACGACGGTCTGCCAGCGCGGCCGGTCGCGAAACCCGAGCATCCCGTGGTTGTCGAAGAACTCGGCCAGGAACGCCACCGGGAAGCTCCACATCGTCGCTGGGTCGGCGGACCAGACCGCCGAGGCCTGCGGCACGATCAGGCGGTCGATGAACCAGCGCGAGTAGCCGCCGTCGCTGACGAACTGCGCCAGCGAGCGCCGCTCGTCGCTCGGGCTCGCGAGCACCGCGCGCAGCGCGGCGTTGAAGCGCCGAAGATCGGCGAGCATCCCCCAGAACGCGCGGCGGCCGAGGTTGGCGGGCTGGCAGAAGAGCCCGCGCGGCGTGCCGGCGAACTCGAAGTCCTCGTCCTCGCCCTTCACCGAGAAGCCCATGTGGGTTGGCTGGACCGCGACGCCGGCGGCGTCCAGCAGGGATCGAAAGCGGGGGTAGTTGCGGTCGTTGAGGACGATGAAGCCGGTGTCGATGTGCCAGGTGCCGCTCGCGCGCTCCACGGTGACGGTGTTCGTGTGCCCGCCGAGCTGCGGCTGCGCCTCGAACAGCGTGATCTCGTGACGGGCGTGCAGGCGGTGAGCGGCGACCAGGCCGGACACGCCGCCGCCGACGATCGCGATCCTCACGCGGCGGGCGCGGACGACGTCGCGGGGAGCGTCAAGGAGGGGAGTGGGCCGGCGCGGCGAACCATCGTCTCGAAGCGTAGTTACGTGGTTGTCATGACCACGGATCAGGCCACCGTTGGAGGAAGTGGGAAACGGACCGTCGAATGACAACCACACTGATGAAGAGACCAGCAGGGGAGATCGACGCACCGGCCGTCGGCGGCGCCGAGCCGCAGACGCTGTCGAGCTACATCCAGTCGCGCTTCGACGAGTGCTCGCGCTCGCAGAAGGACGTCGCCCAGTACATCATCGACCACCTCGACGAGGCCGCCTTCCAGACGGCCGAGGAACTGGCCCGCCGGGCCAACACGTCGAGCTCCACGGTCGTGCGCTTCTCGCAGGCGCTCGGCTTCGAGGGCTTCCCCGAGTTGCAGCGCGCCGCGCGGGAGGAGTACAAGCGGGCGCACGGGGCGCCGGCCGAGGCGTCATCGCCGCTGTTCTCGATCGAGCGAACGGAGTTCGAGACGTCGATCGCGGCGGACTATGCGAACGTCGAGGAGAGCGCGCGCAAGGCCAGCCGTGCCACGGTCGAACGGGCGATCGCGGCGATCGCGTCGGCCGACCGGATCGTGATCGCCGGCACCGACCAGATGGCCTTCTTCGCCAGCTACCTGCGACATCTGCTGATGCTGCTCGACCTGCGCGCGGAGCTCGTCGCCAGTCCGTCGCAGGAGGCGCTCAGCCGGCTCGGGCGGATCGACAGCGACACGCTGGTGATCGCGCTCTCCGCCGGGCGCCCGCACGCGCTGGTCGTGCGCGCGATGAAGCTCGCGCGCCACCGCAAGGCGCTGACGATGGCGATCACCGACGCGACGCTCTCGGAGGTCGCCAAGCTCGCCCAGATAAAGCTCTACTACTCATCGAACAGCCCGGCCTATGTGCGCTCGCACACGGCGCTGCTGAGCATGCTGCAGGCGATCGCCTACGGGGTGTACTCGCGCGACGAGGAGCAGTACGCCGACCGGATCAAGGCGTTTCGGCTGAAGTAGCACGCGCCGCACCGCCTTGCGCGCTCGCGCGCTCGCCGCCGCGTAGACTTCATCGTGAATGCACGACGAAGCCACGTTTCGCGTCAAGGCCGGCCTGGCCGAGATGCTCAAGGGCGGCGTGATCATGGACGTCGTCACGCCCGAGCAGGCGCGCATCGCCGAGGACGCCGGAGCCTGCGCGGTGATGGCGCTCGAGCGCGTGCCGGCCGACATCCGCCGCGACGGCGGCGTCGCGCGGATGTCCGACCCGGCGATGATCCGCGCGATCCAGCAGGCGGTGTCGATCCCGGTCATGGCGAAGGCCCGCATCGGGCATTTTGCCGAGGCGCAGGTGCTCGAGGCGCTCGAGGTCGACTACATCGACGAGTCGGAGGTGCTGACGCCCGCCGACGAGGCCAACCACATCGACAAGTGGCGCTTCA
>CAZABN010000107.1:0-6433 GCA_964483345.1 uncultured Solirubrobacteraceae bacterium | reverse complement strand
GCAAGCCCACATAGACCCTCGTGGAAAGGGGTTGGCCACTCATGCAACGCACCCATTCGGGCCGTCCTGCGCTGATCCGCCGGCCGGCGCGCGCCGCCGCGCTCGGCTCGGTGCTCGCCGCAACGCTGGCGACGGCGCTGCTCACCTCCCCGGCCTCGGCCGGCACCGCCGCCGTCACCGTTCGCGTCGAAGGCACCAAGACGACGCTCCTCGCGGCGACGGCCGTCACGCTCTCGACCGCCGCGGTCACGAAGAACGGTGTCGCCGCCGACAGCTGCGCCGGCACGAGCGCCGCCGGCGCACTGCAGGTCGCGACCCACGGCGACTGGGCCGGCACCTGGTCGGCGTCCTACAGGGCGTACTTCCTGACCGCCATCGACGGCCTCAACCTCCCCAGCAGCGGCGCCGAGTACTGGGCGTTCTGGGTCAACGACGCCCCGGCGTCGGAGGGCATCTGCAGCTATCACCCCAAGCCGGGCGACAGTCTCCTGTTCTTCCCGGACTGCTACGGCAAGAGCTGCCCGAAGAACGCCGGCGTGCTCGGCGTGAAGGCGCCCGCGGTGGCGGTCGTCGGCACGCCGTTCAAGGTGGCGGTCACGGCCTACAGCGACGCCAAGGGCACCCCGTCGAAGGCGGTCGGTGCGACCGTCAGCGGCGGTGGGGCCTCGGCCACGACCGGTGCGAACGGGACCGCGAGCCTCACGTTCACCCACGCCGGCGCGGTCACGTTGAGGGTGTCGGCGCCGCACGCGATCCGGACCGAGGCGAGCGTCTGCGTGCAGACGGCGACGGCGAAGGGCTGCGCCTGAGCGGTGCCCGCCGATAGGCCGATCTGGGCGAGCGTCGCCGCCGTCGCGGCGGCGCTCGCGCTCGCGGGCTGCGGGCTCGGCGCCGGCGCCACGCCGACGCACGTCTCGCTGCTCGTCACCCAGGGCTTCGGTGCGCAGACCGTGGTCACTGAAGGCGCGCCGAAGATCGTCGGCGCCGACACCGTGATGCGGATGCTCGAGCGCAACGCGAACGTCGGCACGCTCGACAGCGGCGGTTTCGTGCAGAGCATCGACGGCCTCGCGGGCGGCGGTGGCAGCGACTGGTTCTACTACGTCAACGGCGTGCAGGCGCCGAAGGGCGCGGCCGAGACGAAGCTCCACGACGGCGACCACGTCTGGTGGGACCGTCACGACTGGAGCGCGACGCTCAGCATCCCGGCGGTCGTCGGCTCGTTCCCCGAGCCGTTCGTCGACGGTTTCGCCGGCCGGCGCTACCCGCTGCGGATCGAGTGCACGCAGACGGCTTCGAAGTCCTGCGGCGCCGTCGAGCAGGTGTTCGCCGGCTACAACATCGTCGCCTCGCTCGGCTGCGTGCTGTGCTCGCAGTACAACCTCTCGCTGCGCGTGCTCGTCGGGCCCTACTCGACCCTGACCGCGGATCCGGCGGCCGACCAGCTGAGCCGCGGCCCCGGCGCGAGCGGCGTCTACGCGCGCTTCACGCACGACGGCGCGACGCTCGAGTTGCTCGATCAGTCCGGCCGCGTGGCGCGCAGCGCCGGCGCCGGCGCCGGGCTCGTGGCGGCGACCCGTTTCATGGGCCAGCCGCCGGTCTGGCTGGTGACCGGCACCGACGCCGCCGGCGTCGCCGCGGCGGTGCGCGCGTTCAACGCCGGAACGCTGGACGGGCACTTCGCGCTCGCCGTGATCGCGGGCGCCGCGGTACCGCTACCCGACCAGGAGCCATGAACTACCTGCGGCGTGCCAGCCCGCTGCACGCGACGCGCGCCGGCGTCGGCGCCGCCTACTGCGCGGCGATCGTGCTCGCCGCGCTGGTGATCCCCAATCCGCTCGTGCTCGGTGTGCTGGCGGTAGCACTGCTCGTCGCCGGAGCGGGCGCCGGCGCCGGCGGCCGCGTCGCGCGCTCGCTGTACCTGTCGGCGCCGATGGCGGTACTGATCGTGCTCGTCAACGCGCTCGTCAGCCGCGAGGGCCTGACCGTGATCGCGCGCCTCGGCGACGCCGGTCCGCTCGGCCAGATCGACATCACGCTCGAGGCCGTCGCCTACGGCGCCAAGGAGGCGCTCGTGCTGATCGTGATCATCGCCGCCTGCGCACTGGCGAGCGCCGCGGTCGACCCCGACGAGCTGCTGCGCTCGCTGCGGCGCGTCTCGTTTCGCTCTGCGCTGACGGCGACGATCGCGACGCGGATGGTGCCGCTCCTGGCGCTCGACGCGCGCCGGATCGGCGACGCGCAGCGCTGCCGCCCGGACCCGGGTGGGCGGCTCGCCGTGATGCGCGCGATCACCGCCAACGCGCTCGACCGCTCGCTCGACGTCGCCGCGACGCTGGAGGTCCGCGGCTACGGCTCGGCGCGGCGTCCGGCACGCGCCCACCGGCCGTGGTCGCGCCACGACCTCGCCTTCGCGGGATCGGCGCTCGCGATCGCGGTGCTGGCGCTCGCGCTGCGCGCGCCGTTCGCCTTCTACCCGTCGATCCACGGCTCGTTCGGCGTGCGAACCTGGGCGCTCGCCGCCGCAATCGCGTTCGCGGCGCTGGCTCCGTTCATGCAGCGCCGCGGGATCATGCGATGAACGCGCTCGAGCTCGCCGGGGTGTCTTACACATACCCGCAGGCGCCCGTCCCGGCGCTCCGCGAGCTGACGCTGGAGATCGCGCAGGGCGAGTTCGTCGTGCTCGCCGGCGGCTCGGCGGCGGGCAAGTCGACGCTGCTCGGCGTCGCCTGCGGGCTCGTGCCGCACTTCCACGGCGGGCGCTTCGACGGCCGCGCCGAGATCTGCGGCATGAGCCTGCGCGATCACGGCCCGGCGGCGCTCGCCGCTGAGGTCGGCACGCTCTTCCAGGATCCCGAGACGCAGGTCGTGATGGGGACGGTGCGCGCGGAGCTGGCCTTCCCGCTCGAGAATCGCGGCCACAGCGCCGTCGCCGTCGCCCGCGGGGTCGAGGAGGTCGCGCTCGCGCTCGGCATCGAGTCGCTGCTCGAACGCTCGACCGTCGAGCTCTCGGGCGGCGAGTGCCAGCGCGTCGCGCTCGGCGCGGCGCTCGCCGGGCGCCCGCGGCTGCTCGTGCTCGACGAGCCGACCTCGCAACTCGACCCGGTCGCCGGCGACGAGCTGCTCGGGCTGCTGCGGCGGCTGAACGAGGAGTGGGGGACGACGATCGTGCTGGCCGAGCATCGCCTCGAACGCTGCCTCGGCGCGGCGGACCGTGTGATCGCGCTCGACCGCGGCGAGATCGTCTGCGACGCCGCGCCGAGCGGGTTCCTCGAATGGGCGCACGACGCCGCGCCGGCGCTCGAGACCCCGGGCGCGACGCTCGTCGCGGGTCTGGGACTCACACCGGCGCCGGCCGGCGTCAAGCAGGCGCGCGCGACCCTGCGCGCCGCGGGTCTCCTGCCGGAGGCGACGGCGCCGGCGGTGGCGCCCCGGCATGAGCCGCGCCGGCGAAGGCGGCGCACACCGGCGGCGAGCCTGCGCCTGCGCCACGTCTGGCACGAGCTGAGCGACGGACCGGCGATCCTCGCCGGCGTCTCACTGTCGGTTGCGGCCGGGGAGCGGGTCGTGCTGCTCGGGCGTAACGGCGCCGGCAAGTCGACGCTGCTCCGCCACGCGGCCGGTCTGGCGCAGCCCACCCGCGGGCGGGTGGAGCGCACCGGCCGCGTTGCCCTGCTGCTGCAGAACCCCGGCGACTACTTCATCCACGACCGCGTCGGCGACGAGCTCGACGGCGCGGGGCTCGCGCGCGCCGGGCTCGGCGCGCTCGCCGACCGCCACCCGCGCGACTGCTCCGGCGGCGAGCGCCAGCGGCTGGCGCTCGCGATCGTCACCGCCGGCGAGCCGCCGCCGGCCGTGCTCTGCCTCGACGAGCCGACCCGCGGGATGGACCGCGCCGCGAAGGCGACGCTCGCGGGCGAGCTGATCGACTGGTCGGAGCGCGGCGTCGCGGTGGTCGTCGCCACCCACGACCCGGAGTTCGCCGCCGCCTTCGCCACGCGCGCCGTCCTGCTCGCCGACGGGCGCGTGCTCGCCGATTCGATTCCCGCCGACCTGCTCTGCGGCGGCTGGTACTTCGCGACCGAGACGGCGCGGATCCTTGGCGGGTACCGTGGGATCCTGACGCCGGCGCAGGCGCTCGCGGAGCTCTCGGCGGACCCGGCGGCGGTCGAGGCGCACCGGTGAGCTGGCCGCTCGCCTCGTTCCTCATCCTGGCGGTCGCGCTCGCCGGCGGCTTCGCCTGGTACGAACGCTCGCGCCCCTCGTCGCGCACGGTGGCGATCGTCGCCTCGCTCGCCGCGCTGGCGACGCTTGGGCGGATCGCGTTCGCGCCGCTGCCGAGCGTCAAGCCGACGACCGACATCGTGCTGATCGCCGGCTTCGTGCTCGGCGGCCCGCCCGGCTTCGCGGTTGGCGCGGTCGCCGCGATCGCGTCCAACATCGTCTTCGGGCAGGGGCCGTGGACGCCCTGGCAGATGCTGGCGTGGGGGATGGTCGGGCTGCTCGGCGCCGGCCTGCGACGCCGGCGGGCCCGCCCGATCCCGCGGCTCGTGATGGCGCTGATCTGCGCCGCCGCCGGCTTCGCCTACGGCCTCGTGCTGAACTTCTACACCTTCGTCACCTTCACCGGCCAGCACACGCTGGCGCAGTTCCTGGTGATCGAGGGTGCCGCGTTCACGTTCGACCTGGCGCACGCGGTCGGCAACTTCGTCTTCTTCCTCGCCTTCGGGCCGGCGCTCGTGCGCGCGCTCCAGCGCTTCCGCCTGCGCATGAACGTGCAGTGGGGCGTCGCGGCCGGGGCGTCGGCGCTGCTCGCGCTCGCCTGCCTCGGCGCGGCCGCCGTCGCCACGCCGCCGGCCACGGCGCAGGCGGCGCCGGCGGCGAGCGCGCAGGCGATCGCCTACCTCGCGCGCGTGCAGAACGCTGACGGCGGCTTCGGTCTCGCGCCCGGCCAGCCCTCCTCGCAGCTCGCGAGCGCGTGGGTCGTGATCGGGCTCGCCGCCGCGGGGCGCCCGCCCTCCACGGTCAGCAGGGACGGCCACACGGCCGTCGCCTGGATCCGCGCGCACCTGCGCCAGCTGCAGGGCGCGGGCGACCTCGAGCGAACGATCCTCGCGCTGGCCGCGGCGCACGCGCCGCTCGGCACGCTCGTCGCCGACCTGCGCCGCGACCAGCGCGCCGACGGCTCGGTCGGCGAGCAGGCCAACCTGACGGCGTTCGCGATTCTCGCGCTCCGCGCCGCGCGCGCCGGCGGCGTGAGCGCCGCCGCCGCATGGCTGGCGCGCGCGCAGAACGCCGACGGCGGCTTCAGCTTCGCTGTGCGCGGCGACCCGAGTGACGTCGACGACACGGCGGCGGCGCTCGAGGCGCTCCGCGCGGCGTCGGCGCCGGCCCACGTCCTGGCGCGGGCGCGCGCCTACCTGCTGGCGAGCGAGAACCGCGACGGCGGCTTCCCCGAGCAGCCGGGCGGCGCCTCCAACGCACAGTCGACGGCCTGGGCGGTGCAGGCGCTGGTCGCCGTGCGCGCCGCCACGCAGCGGCCGCTCGCCTACCTCTACGCGCGGCTGACGAGCTCCGGCGCCGTCCGCTACGCCGCCGGTCAGACGCTGACCCCCGTCTGGGTGACGGCCGAAGCGCTCGCGGCGTTCGCCCGCGCGCCGCTGCCGATCACCGGCAGCTGACCCGCTTCGCGACCCTGCCCGCCATACGCACTTTGCCGCAGCGAGGCTAGGTGATTGTCACCGAGGGGCCGCCCGCCGCGATCGCATATGGTTGGAGCAGATGCTCATCGGGGTGCCCACGGAAACCGCTTATGGCGAACGTCGTGTGGCCCTCGTTCCCGAGGTCGTCAAGAAGCTCTCGGCCCGCGGCATCGAGGTGATCGTGCAGTCCGGCGCGGGGGATGCCGCGGTCATCCCCGACGCGTTGTATGAGGCGGCGGGCGCGAAGGTCAGCGCCGATCCGGCCGCCGTCTGGGGCGCGCCGCTGGTGGTGAAGGTCTCGCCGCCGAGCGACGAGGAGGTCGCGAAGCTCGCGCCCGCCGCGGTGCTGATCGCGTTCCTGAACCCGCTCGGCAGTCCCCAGGCCACGCGTGCGCTCGCCGCGGCCGGCGTCACCGCGTTCGCGATGGAGGCGATCCCGCGGATCTCGCGCGCGCAGGGGATGGACGCGCTCTCCTCGCAGTCCAACGTCGCCGGCTACCGTGCGGCCCTGCTCGGCGCCGAGCACATCGGGCGCTTCTTCCCGATGCTGATGACGGCGGCGGGCACGATCCCGCCGGCCAAGGTGCTGGTGCTCGGTGCCGGCGTCGCCGGCCTGCAGGCGCTCGCCACCGCGCGCCGCCTCGGGGCGCAGACGACCGGCTACGACGTGCGCCCGGAGGTCGCCGAGCAGGTCAGCTCGCTCGGCGCGAAGTGGCTCGACCTCGGCATCG
>CAZABN010000106.1:0-6515 GCA_964483345.1 uncultured Solirubrobacteraceae bacterium | reverse complement strand
GCGACCAGCAGGCCGGGCGCGCCGGCGTCCATGAACGCCGTCAGGCTCGCGCCGGCGCGGTGGATCCGCCAGAGCCCGACGATCGTCCCGAGCGCGATGCCGCCCCAGATGCCGAGTCCTCCCTTCCAGATCGCAAACGGCCCCCACCAGTGCGGCGGAACCTCGTTCCAGCTGGTCGCGAGGAAGTAGAGGCGCCCGCCGATCACGCCCGCCGGGAAGCCCCACAGCGCGACGTCGTAGACCAGTTCGCGGTTGCCGCCCTGCGCCTCCCAGCGGCGCCGTGTGAGCATCACCGCCGCGGTCACGGCGACGACATAGGCGAGTCCGTAGGCGTGGATGAAGAGCGGCCCGATGTGAAAGCCGTTGGCCGCCGGGCTGGGGATCGACGCGAACATCGCTGTGCGGGCAGCCTATTGGGAGCCGGCGCCACGGCGGCCCTGCGGCGCACGCCTGGCGGCCCCACGGCGGCCCGCGCCGTGGCGCGGCGCTCAGGGCGTGTCGAACTCCCGCGCCGGCGTGCGGGGCGGCCGCGTGGTCCAGAGCAGCCGCCCGAAGGTCACGATCAGGAACAGCTCGCACAGCCCGGTGAGCAGCCAATGGCGCCTGATCCCGTCGACGCCGCCGCTGAGCACGACCACGAGGATCAGCAGCGCCACCGCCGTCGATACGACCGCCGCGACGAGCCGCCGGCGACGGCGCCCGGACGGGGGCGGCGGGAACGTGAAGCCGAGATCGGCGCCCGCGCCGGCGGGCTCCTTCGCATAGAAGGCGATCGCGTCGGCGCCGAGCTTCCTGGTCGCGCGCGCCGACGAGATCGCGCACGACGGGATGCCCACCACCGGCAGCAGGTAGCTCGCCCACTGGCCGACGGTGACGACCGCGTCGATCGGATGCTGGCCGTGCAGGCTCCGCAGCTTCAGTCCGAGCATTCCCGGCAGCTGGCGCAACGACTGTGTGAGCACCCGGCGAAGGGGCGGCCGCGCGCCGCGCGCGGACGGCGCCCGTGCCTCGCGCAGGGCGGCCGCTGCCGCCTCGACCGACCTGGCGCGGCCCTTCAGCACGAGCAGCTCCGCCGCGCGGGCCGGGTCGGCCGGATCGCGACCGTAGAGCGCCGCGATCTGCAGCACGAGCACCGCCTGGTGGCAGAAGATCGAGATCACCGCCGCCGGCATGCCGAGATAGAACGAGCTGCCCGACACGGCGCCGGCGGTGCGCGCGACCGACACGGCCCGGCGCACCATGCGCCTGGCCCGCTGCTCGGGCGTGGCGCCCGCCTGCGCCACCACGCCGTCACGCCACGCGGCGACGTGCGCGACGAACTGCGGCAGCGTGTAGAGCACCGCCAGCTCCGACGCGTGGCCCGGGTCCCGGCGCACCGCCCCCAGAAACGTCGACGGACCTTTGGACGAGGTATCGCGCACGGCGGCAGTTTGCACCACCGCCCCGCCGGATCACCTCAGGTGTCGAGCTCCTCGTAGGTGATCTCCGCGTAGGGCGTCACGCGGTCGCGGTTGAACATGTACTTGCCCGAGTGCCCGACCTGCACGCCGTCGTAGAACACGTCGCCGTCGTGCCTGATCGCCCAGCCGGACGCGGGGACCTCCTCGCCCTCGCCGACGCGCGCCAGGAAGGCCGGAGCGGTGAATGTCTGGACACGAAGTTCGCCCACAGCGCGACATCTTCGCGCGTCGCGCGCGATCGCGTCGGCGGACGAGCCAGGTCGCCGTTGGGGCCGCGCTCGCGGGGCGCTCGGCCGCCGCGAAGTAGCGCGCACCCCGGCGTCATACTGGGCCCCCATGTGGGTGCACCGGCGACGCCATCCGCGGGCCGGCGGCGCCTCGACCATCGCCAGGGACGCCGGCCCGGGGGGTGCGCCCGCGCCCGCCGCGGGCCGGCCGGCGCGGAGCTTCATCACCTGGCCCGCGCTGGCGATGATGACCGTCGGGTCGGTTGGCTACCTGGGATCCGCGCCGGCGACCGCCGTGCTCGGCCTCGCCTCCGTCTTCCTCTACGTCCTCCCCGCCTTCGTCTTCCTGGTGCCGGTTTCGCTGGTCGCGGCGGAGCTCGCCTCCGGCTGGCCGGACGGCGTCTACAACTGGGTGCGCGAGGGCATCTCGGCCCCGGTCGGACTGCTCGCGGTGTGGTGCCAGTTCGCCCAGACGGTCTTCTACTACCCGGCGCTGCTGGCCTACGTCGGCAGCACGCTCGCCTACGTGATCGATCAACGGCTGGCCGGCAACGGGGTCTACACCGCGGCGATCATCATCGTGCTCTTCTGGGGCGCCGTGCTGGTGTCCTCACGGGGCGCTTCGCTCGTGGCGAAGCTCTCCTCGAGCGGGACCGTGATCGGGACGCTGATCCCGGGAGCCATCCTCGTCGTCCTCGGCGTCATCTACCTGGCGCAGGGCAACCACTCGGCGGCGCCGATCAACACCCATCACATCCTGCCGGCGTGGAGCGGACTGGCGAGCATCGTGCTGATCGTCAACAGCTTCTTCACCTACGCCGGCGTGGAGATCAACGCCGTGCACGTCGACGAGCTTCACGACCCGGGGCGTGACTATCCGAAGTCCATCTTCGTCGCGATGGCGCTCGTGCTGGCGGTCTTCATCTTCCCGACGCTGGCGATCGCGTGGGTGATCCCGGCGAACCACATCAGCTTCACCGCCGGTGTCATGCAGGCCTTCCACAGCTTCATGACGCACTTCGGGATCGGCTTCGCCGTGCCGGTGATCGCGATCGCTCTCGCGGTCGGGGCGCTGGCCGGCATGATGGCGTGGCTCGATGGTCCGTCCGAGGGCCTGGTGCGAATCGGACGTGAGCAGGGCTACCTGCCCCCGTACTTCCAGGAGGTCAACGCTCACGGCATCGAGGTCCACATCCTCGCCGCGCAGGCCGTGGTGATCACGGTCATCGCCCTGCTGTACGCGTTGATCCCGACCGTTTCGAGCGCCTACTGGATCTTCACGGCGCTGGCCACGCAGGTCTACCTGATCATGTACGTCCTGATGTTCATCGCCGCGGTGCGTCTGCGCCGCGCGCAGCCGGATCATCCACGCGGCTACCGTGCGCCCGCGCTGGGCGTGCTGTGCCTGGTCGGCGGGCTGGCCTCGGTGACCGCGTTCCTGATCGGATTCGTGTCCCCATCACAGCTCGCCCACACGAGCCCGCTCATCTACGCGGTCCTGATCGCGGCCGGGATCCTCGTCCTCGGGGTTCTCCCCCCACTGCTGCTGCACCGCTTCCGCAAGCCGGCCTGGAAGGCCGCCGCGGCGGAGAACCGCGCCCAGCCGTAGTCGCGCGATGGTGTCTGGGAACGGTCGGTCATTCACCCTGATGGCGCGCGTTCGCGAGCGCCGGCTCAGCCGGGCGGGTCGATGTCGAGCTCGGCGATCAGCATCGTCGCGCGCTGACCGCTGTCGCCAACGCGGTCGGGGACCGTTGCGCCGCCGGCGAGGAGCAGCCGCACGATCTTTGCGTAGGGCTCCTTCGGGATCTCCTCGATCGTCCGCATCGTCGGGCCGCCCTCGGGCTCGTGGCAGTGACGCGAGCCGTGCAGCGCGGCCCCGATCGCGCTGCCGCCGTCGCGGAAGCTGAGAGCCGCGCCGCGTTCGAGAAGCTCGCGCGTCATCTGCACGCGGCCGCGCCAGCAGGCGTGGCCGAGCGGGATCTCCTCGCTCGCGGGGTCGCCGTCGACGCGCGCGCCGGCGTCCAGCAGCCGGCGCATCGCCGCGAGGTGGCCGCCCTCGATCGACATCATCACCATCTCGTCGAGCATCGAGAGCGCAATCGCGGTTGGCGGGCCATCGTCGCCGCCGGACAGGTAGACGCCGAGGTCTCGGTCCTCCTTGGTGACCGCCGACTGGTCGGCGCCGCGCTCGCGGAGCGTCTGGGCGACCGCCTCCTCGCCCCAGCGAACGGCGATCTGCAGCGCGGTGAGCCCGTGGCGGTCGGGAGTGTCGATCGGCGCGCCGGCGTCGAGCAGCGCGGCGACGGTCCGCGGCGGCCGGCGGCGCCAGAGCGCCTGGTGCAGGTGCTGCGCCGACGGCCGGGCACCGTGCGTGCAGAACATCTCGATCATCTCGTGATTCGGGAAGTTCAGCGCCCGCCCGAGGGCGTAGTCGACGAGATCCTGGCGGGAGCCCGCGTCGATCACGAGCATCGCGCATGTCGGGTCGGGAAACTCGCACGCGTGGTAGAGGACCTCGTTGCCGTCGTAGCCGTCGCGCTCGTCGGTCGGGTCCGCGCCGGCCTCGAGCAGCATCCGCGTCAGCTCGGGGTCACCCGCGACTCCGGCCGCGCCATACAGGGCGACCTGGAGCCACCCATCCCCGTTGACGTAGAAGGCGTTCGGGTCGGCGCCGGCAGCGAGCAGGCGGCGCACAACCGCGCGGATCCCTGGCGCCCGCCGCGGATCGCCACGCAGCAGCCGCGAGAAGCAGGCGTAGAGGATCGGCGCCCAGCCGTTGGGACCGGTCGGCTCGCTCACCGCGGCGGGGCGCGCCGCGAGCCGCCGGGAGACCTCGTCGACCTCGCCGGTCACGCACGCGCAGGCGAGGTCATGACCGGCCAGCGCCGGATCGGCGTCGAGCAGCGCGCGCGCACGACGCAGATCCGGCGAGGTGGCCGACGCGATCAGTGAGGCGGCGCGCTCGCCGGCACTGAGGGTGAGGGCCTCGACGTGGAACTTCAGCCGCGGCCAGGACCGAAAGCCGTACTCGCGAGCGACGGCAAGCTGCGCCAGCGCGATCGAGGGGAACTCCCCCTGTTTGCGGCGACGCTTGGCCTCTTCACGCAGGCGGCGGAGATCGGGACGGGAGGGCAGGGAACGCGGCTCGGACATGGCAGCTCCTCTCGGTCTCCCGACGGGTCCGCGCGCCGGGCCGAGGGTCACGTCCGTCACCGGTGGCGCGTCAACTCATCAGGTGGGCCTGGGGCCCTTTCCGCGGACCGGATGCGCCCTGCACGCACCGAGAACCGTACCGCAGCGCCGGACGGCGCGGTCGCGCTCGCACAGGCTCTCCCCGGCGCCTTGCGGACGCGCTCAACGAGTACCGCTACCGGGATTCGAACCCGGGTTTCCGCCGTGAGAGGGCGGCGTCCTAGTCCCCTAGACGATAGCGGCGAGGGAGGGTGGCGGAGGCTACCAGAGCCCCCTCGCGCCGCCACGGATCGAGGGTGCGCTATCGTCGCCGGCTGCCTGCGGATGTGGCGGAATTGGTAGACGCGCACGGTTCAGGTCCGTGTGGAGGTAACTCTGTGGAGGTTCGAGTCCTCTCATCCGCATCGACAAAAGCCCCGGAGTACGGCGGGGCGGCCTTCTGAGAGGCCCTGCGCGGCGTCGTCGAGTCAGTGACTCATCGCGCCCCGTCGGTGCCATTGGCGTGGCTGCCGGCGAGTGCCGGGGTGTGGGTGTGGTTGCGGATCAGCTGGAACACGGCATCCGCTCCGGCCGCGACCGGCGAGGCGATCAGGCCGTCTTGGATGAATACGCCCATTGGTGTGCCGCCGGCGTTGAACGCTCGCCCCGCCTGCGAGCCGCTGTCGATGAGCACCGGCGACCGGAACTGCTGTTCGCGTGTGCGTTCCGGGTCGCCGGTGGCGATCAGGAGCAGCTGTGGCGATCCTTCGGGCTGGTTGGTCTCGAACGCTTTGAGGTCGGAGAGCATGCGCTGGCAGAAGCCGCAGCCGGGGTTCCAGAAAATCGCGACGGTCGACTGCTCCAACACGTCGCGCAGCGCTACCGGCTGACCTTCGATGTGTACCAGTTCGAGGTCGGGGGCCGGCTGACCGACGCGCGAAGTGTCAGGCGGCGGGCGCTCGGCGGGCGCCGCGCCGTTACGCTGCCCGTTCGCACCATTCACGCGGCGGACGAGGACCGGTGACTGGGTGGCTTGCGAGACGAGCGTTCGGACCGCGTCTGCGCCGCCGACCAACGGGCTCTTGATCAGACGGTCGGCGCCGATCACGACAGCCGACGGCGTGCCGTGCGCCTGATAGGCGCTTGAGACCTCGCGCTCGGCCTCGATCAAGACGTGCTGGACGTCGATCCCGTTGGTCTTCTCGCGGTTGGCTTGCTCGCCGCCGCTCGCGACCAGCGCGATCTCGAGCTGACGGCGGTGCTCGCGCTGCCAGGCCGCGACCTCGGGCAACAACGCGCTACACGGCCCGCACCCAGCGTCAGAGAAGACCAGCATCAACTGTCGTCCCGCTGAGAGCAGCGAAGCCAGCGAACGAGTCCCGCCATCGAGTGCGGGCAGTTCGAAGTCCGGAGCTGGTGATCCGACGGCGCGCCCGCCGCCGCGCAGCCCGGCACCCAACGCGACCTCGACCGGCAGAGCGTCACCAGCGTCACTCAACACCGTCTCGATTGCGTCGAGCCTGGCGAGCACGCGGCCGTTCTGCACGAGCAACTGCAGCGAGAACCAGACCACGAACCCGACCACACCGACCAGCACCACAGCCAGACCAGCCGCGACCGCCCAGCCCGCGCTCAGGCGACCAATCCACGCGGT
>CAZABN010000105.1:0-6661 GCA_964483345.1 uncultured Solirubrobacteraceae bacterium | reverse complement strand
CGGAGGCCGAGCGCCAGTACAAGGCGGCGCGGATCGGCGGCTACTGCCACCTCTCGTCGGGCCAGGAGGCGGCGACGGTCGGCGCGACGCACGCGCTCGACGCCGGCGACCTGCTGGTCACGGGCTACCGCTGCCACGGTTTCGCGCTCGCGCGCGGTGTGCCGGCCGACGCCGTGATGGCCGAGCTGTTCGGCCGCGTCGACGGCTGCGCGCACGGCCGCGGCGGCTCGATGCACCTGCTCGACGTCTCGCGCGGCTACTACGGCGGCTGGGGCATCGTCGCCGGCCAGTTGCCGGTCGCCACCGGCCTCGCGCTGGCGCTCGTGCGCCAGGGCCGCCCGCAGGCCGTGCTCTGCGAGCTGGGCGACGGCGCGATCAACATGGGCGCCTGGCACGAGTCGCTGAACCTCGCAGCGGTCTGGCGGCTGCCCGTCGTCTTCCTGGTGATGAACAACGAGTACGGCATGGGCACGAGCGTCGAGCGCGCGTCCGCCGTGACCGACCTCTACCGCCGCGCCGCCGCCTATGACCTGCCGGCGGAGCGGATCGACGGCGACGACCTGCTCGCCGTCGCGCAGGCGGCCTCGACGCTGCTGCGCGGCGCGCGCGAGGAGCGCCAGGCGGCGGTGCTGGAGCTCGTCACCTACCGCCACCGCGGTCACTCCGTCGCCGACGCCGGCCTGGCCTACCGCACGCGCGGCGAGATCGACGAGCACATCCAGCACGACCCGATCTTCCGGGTGCGCGCGCTGCTCGCCGAGGAGGGCGTGCCGGACGCCGAGCTCGACGCCATGATGAGCGCCGCCGAGGAGCAGGTGGCGGCGGCGGTCGCCGCGGCGGTCGCGAGCCCGCCCCCGGCGGTCAGCACGCTGGCCACCGGCATGTACGCGCCCGGCAGCGCCGCGCAGTTCGCGCGCATGCTGCCCGGGGCGCCGTTCGGCGAGCGCGAGCTGGTCTTCGCAGGCGGTCTGGGCGAGTGAGCACGACGCAGGCGCCCCCGCATCGCAGCGAACCGACCGACCGGCCCGGCTTCGAGACGATGACCTACCGCGAGGCGCTGCGCCTCGCGATGCGCGAGGAGATGCTCCGCGACGAGCACGTTTTCGTGATGGGCGAGGAGGTCGGCCTGTTCGACGGCGCGTACAAGGTCACCGCCGGCCTGCTCGGCGAGTTCGGCCCCGAACGCGTCCGCGACACGCCGATCTCGGAGGAGGGCTTCGTCGGCGCCGGCGTCGGCGCGGCGATGCTGGGCGAGCGCCCGATCGTCGAGATCATGACGATCAACTTCCTGCTCGTCGCGATGGACCAGGTCGTCAACCACGCGGCGAAGATCGGTGCGATGTTCGGCGGCGAGGTCCGCTGCCCGCTGGTGATCCGCACCCCCAACGGCGCCGGCAACCAGCTGACGGCGCAGCACTCGCAGTCCTTCGAGGGGTGGTTCGCCGCGACCCCGGGCCTCAAGGTGCTCGCCCCGGCCACGCCGGCGGACGCCAAGGGGCTGCTCAAGGCCGCGATCCGCGATGATGACCCGGTGCTGGTCGTCGAGAACCTCGCGATCTACAAGGAGCGCGGCGAGGTGCCGCTCGACCCTGAGTTCGTCACGCCGATCGGCCTGGCGGCGGTCGCGCGCGAGGGCACCGACGTGACGCTGGTCGCCCACTCCTACGCGACCGTGCGCGCCCTGCACGTGGCCGAGCGCCTGGAGCGCACGCACGGGATCAGCGCCGAGGTCGTCGACCTGCGCTCGCTGCGCCCGCTCGACGTCGAGACCGTCGCCGCCTCGGTCGCCAAGACCAGCCGCGCGGTCTGCATCGAGGAGGGCTGGCCGACCTACGGCGTCAGCGCCGAGCTGGCCGCGCGCATCCAGTACGCCTGCTTCGACGATCTCGACGCGCCCGTCGAGCGGGTCGGGATGGCCGAGGTGCCGATGCCCTACGCCAAGGAGCTCGAGAACGCCGCGCTGCCCAACGAGCAGCGCATCGAGGCGGCGGTGCTCGCGACGCTGGGGCGCGCCTCGTGAGCGACGTCGTGATGCCCCGCCTCTCCGACTCGATGGAGGAGGGGACGATCATCAGGTGGCTGAAGTCCTCCGGCGAGGAGGTGCGCCTCGGCGAGGCGATCGCCGAGATCGAGACCGACAAGGCGACGATGACCTACGAGGCCGACGCCGCGGGCTTCCTGCAGATCGTCGCGGCCGAGGGCCAGCCGCTCGCGATCGGCGCCGTGATCGCGCGCCTGCTCGGCTCGGCGGCCGAGGCCTCGGCGCCCGTCGAAGCGCAGGCCGCCGCGGCGCCCGCGCCCGCCACCCCGGCCCCCGCCGCGGAGCCCGAGCTCGAGCTCGAGCTCGAGATCGTGGCGTCAGCGGCGCCGGCGGCCGTCGCAGCCGGTTCCGGTGCACGCGTCAAGGCCTCACCGGTCGCGCGCCGCACCGCCGCGCGGCTCGGCGTCGATCTGGCGAACGTCGCCGGCAGCGGGCCCGACGGGCGGATCGTCAAGGCGGACGTCGTCGCGGCCGGCAACGGCGGCGCCGCGCGGATGCCCGCCCCGGCCGGCATCGCCGCCGACGAGCTCGGCTCGAAGGGTTCCGTCGAGGTGCTCGAGCCGACCCGCGCGCAGCAGGTCATCGCGCGGCGGATGGCCGCCGCGAAGGCGACGGTCCCCGAGTTCCAGGTGACGGTCGAGGTCGACGCCGAGGCGGCGTTCGACCTGCGCGAGCAGCTGCGCGGCCAGGCGGAGCCGCTGCCGTCCGTGAACGACCTCGTGATCAAGGCCTGCGCGCTCGCGCTGCGGGCGCACCCCGGCGTCAACGCCGCCTACGTCGACGGGCATTTCGAGCGCTACGGGCGCGTCAACATCGGCGTCGCGGTGGCCGGTGCCGGCACGCTCGTCGTGCCGACCGTGTTCGACGCCGACACCAAGCCGTTGACGGAGATCGCGGTCGCGACCCGCCAGCTCGCGGCGAAGGTCCGCGACGGCACGGTCACCCCGCCGGAGCTCTCGGGCGCCACCTTCACCGTCTCGAACCTCGGCATGCTCGGCGTGACGCGCTTCACCGCCGTGATCAACCCGCCGCAGGCCGCGATCCTCGCTGTCGGCGCCGCCACGCCGCGCGCCGTCGTCGGAGCCGACGGCAGCGTCAGCGCGCGCCGCACGATGGAGCTGACGATCTCCGCCGACCACCGCATCGTCTACGGCGCCGACGCCGCCGACTTCCTCGCGACCGTGCGCAAGCGGCTCGAGCGCCCCGCGGGACTCCTGTTGTAGGGGGTTTTTCGGGGGGTGCATGCACCCCCCGACGAGACGGCGCATGCGCCGTCTCGCGAGTCGGTGCATGCACCGACTCGAACAGCAGAAGGGAGCTCCTAGCCTCCGGCTGAGCTGATCTGCGCGGTGGTGGTCGCGCCGCTCGCGCCGGTCGCACCGGCCGGCGGGGCGGACAGGGCGGTGTCGTAGTGGCCGTCCGTCGTCCCGCTCGCACCGGTCGCGCCGGTGGCTCCGAGCGCCGGCGCGGCGTTCGCGGCGGCCCCGCCAATGCCGTCCGTCGAGGTCGTGCCGGTCGCGCCGGTGGCGCCGGTCGGCCCGGTCGCGCCGGCGCCCCCGAGCCCGTCGAGCGTGCCGCCGGCGCCGGTCGCGCCCGTCGCACCGGTCGGGCCGGCCGTGACGCCCCCGCTGCCGCCGGTGGTCGGGTCGCTCGCGGCGGGCGTCGATGTCGGGATCGCGACCAGCTCGGCCGCGGGCGCCGGCGCGCTCGGGTGCGTGACCGCCGCGGGCGTGATGGCGATGCGGCGCGGCGCGGCGTGGGTGTGCGCGACCGGGCGCGGGGCGGGGGAGGAGGAGTCGATGACGGCGCGCCCGGCGGTTGTGATCAGCGCCGCGCAGCAGACCGCCACCGCGATCTTGGCGGCCGTGACGCCGGCCAGCGCGCCGCCGCCGGCCGCCGCCGAGCCGGTGCCGCCGGCCGCTGCCGCGCCGCCGCCGCCGATCCCGAACAGCATGCCGAGCTGGGCGAGCGGGCCGCTCGGTGTGAGCGCCGCGAAGCCGCGCCGCACGCGTCGCAGCTCGCCGCGGTAGGCGTCGCAGCCCGCGCACTCACCGCAGTGGCGGCGGGCGCGGCCGCTGATCCGCACGCCGCGGTCCGCGGCGCAGACCAGCTCGTCGCGGATCTCGATGCAAGGCGTCTCACGCGCGTGGGCGATGTCGATCAGGCCCGTGCGGGCGCGCAGCAGCAGCGACTTGACGGCCGGCACGGAGACCGACAGGGCGCTGGCGAGCTCCTCGTAGGTGAGTCCCTGCAGCTCACGCATCAGCAGCGCCGAGCGCTGCTGGGTCGGCAGCGTGCGCACGTCGGCGACCAGGCGGGCGAGGGCCGCGCTGCGCTCGGCGACGGCCGGCGGTTCGTGCGACGCGCCGGGCGCCCCGAAGGCCGGCTCGGCGTCGGCCGCGAGCTCGCTCGGCAATGGGCTCGGGCGCCGCAGCTCGTCGACGCAGCGGTTGTGAGCGATCCGGTAGAGCCAGGCCCGCAGCAGCAGCGGGCGGTCGTTCGCGCGCAGCGAGCGGTAGGCGCGCATGAAGGTGTCCTGCAGCGCGTCCTCCGGATCGCCGCTCGCTCCGCGCAGCATCTGGCGCGTGTAGGCGAGCAGGCGGGAGCGGTAGCGGTCGTGGATCGCGCGGAAGGCCTCGTCGGAGCCGGCACGGAACATCGCGACCAGCTGCTCGTCGGAGCGCAACCGCAGAAACGCGGCCGAGAACGGGGCGCGGCTGGCGGCTGGACGAGTTGGGAGGGCTGATGCTTCCAAGCGCGGCGCGTTCGCGATCGACTTTGACCACTGTAACGCCGGACCCAGCGCGAAGTTCCGCTGATCCGCGCGCCACGATAGTCTCGCGCGCGATGCCCGCCACCCCGCGCAAGCCGGCCGCGACGCCGTCGCGCTCGAAGCGGGCCGCCGCGCCGCGGCGCAAGCCGGGCACGGCCCGCGGCGCCGTCGCGCCGGCCGCCGAATTCGCCGCCGCCGGCAGCGTCGCGCCGTGGGATGGCGGCTCGCCCTTCCCGCCGATCGCCTCCTACGCCTTCCTCTCGGACTGCCACACCGGCGCGCTCGTCGCCCCCGACGGGTCGGTGGAGTGGCTGTGCCTGCCGCGCTTCGACGCGCCGAGCGTCTTCGGCTCGCTGCTGGACCGCAGCGCCGGCTCCTTCCGCATCGCCCCCTACGGCGTGGACGTGCCCGCCGGCCGCCGCTACGAGCCGGGCACGAACGTGCTCGAGACGACCTGGATGACGCCGACCGGCTGGCTGGTCGTGCGCGACGCGATGTCGATCGGCCCCTGGCACGGCAGCGAGCGCGCCGGCGTGCACCTGCGGCCGCCGACCGACCACGACGCCGAGCACCTGCTGGTGCGCACGATCGAGTGCCTGCAGGGCGAGGTGCCGGTCGAGCTGATCTGCGCGCCGCGCTTCAACTACGGCCGCACCGCCGCCCGCTGGTCGCCCGTGGCCGGGGAGGCGGACTTCGCGCTCGACGCCACCGACGGCACGACGACGGTGCGCCTGTTGAGCGACATGCGCATGGGCATCGAGCAGGCGTCGGCGCACGCGCGCCACACCATGCGCGAGGGCGAGCAGCGCTTCTGCGCGCTGTCGTGGACGGCGGAGCTGGGTGGGCCGCGGACCTACGAGCAGGCCCTCGGGCACATCCAGCGCACCTGCCACTACTGGCGCGAATGGCTGGCCGCCGGCACCTACCCCGACCATCCGTGGCGGGCCTTCCTGCAGCGCTCCGCGCTGGTGTTGAAGGGCCTCACCTACGCGCCGACCGGCGCGATGATCGCGGCGCTGACGACATCGCTGCCGGAGACCCCCGGCGGCGCGCGCAACTGGGACTACCGCTACTGCTGGATGCGCGACGCGACGTTCACGCTGTGGGGGCTGCACGCGCTGGACCTCGACTGGGAGGCCAACGACTTCATGGAGTACCTCGCCGATCTGCAGCGCAACAAGGACGGCTCGCTGCAGATCATGTACGGGATCGGCGGCGAGCGAAACCTGCGCGAGACGACGCTGCGCCACCTCAAGGGCTACCAGGGCTCGCGGCCGGTGCGCAAGGGCAACGGCGCCTACAACCAGCGCCAGAACGACTGCTTCGGCGCGGTGCTCGACTCCGTCTACCTGCACACCAAGCGTCACGACCACATCCAGGACCGCCTGTGGCCGGTGCTCTGCGACCAGGTCGCGAGCGCCTGGCGGGTGTGGCGGCGGCCGGATCAGGGGATCTGGGAGGCGCGCGGCGCGCCCCGCCACTACGTGTCCTCGAAGCTGATGTGCTGGGTCGCACTGGATCGCGGCGCCCGCCTCGCGGAACTGCGCGGCGAGCCGGAGCTCGCGAACCGCTGGCAGAGCGGCGCCGAGACGATCCGCGAGGACATTCTCAAGCGCGGCGTCGACGATCGCGGCGTCTTCGTCCAGCACTACGGCACAACGGCGCTCGACGCCTCGAACCTGCTGATCCCGATCGTGCGCTTCCTGCCGAGCGACGACGAGCGCGTGCGCGCGACCGTGCTCGCGATCGCCGACGAGCTGACCGATCACGGCCTCGTGCTGCGCTACCGCGTCGACGAGACCGACGACGGCCTCAGCGGCGAGGAGGGGACCTTCCTGATCTGCTCG
>CAZABN010000104.1:0-6678 GCA_964483345.1 uncultured Solirubrobacteraceae bacterium | reverse complement strand
CTCCGCGAGCCGCGCCGCGCTCGGCGCCTCGAAGCGAACGAGCTGGCAGCGCGAGGCGACCGTCGGCAGCACCTCCCCCGGCCGCGAGGTCGTCAGGATCAGGTGCACGAACGCGGGCGGCTCCTCCAGCGTCTTCAGCAGCCGGTTCGCGGTCGCGTCGCGCATCGTCTCCGCGCGCTCGATCACGAACACCCGCCGGCGCGCCTCGAACGGGGTCCGCACCGCGGCCGCGACGACCGGTTCGTCGATGTCGGCGACGAGCATCTCCGACGCACCGCTCGGCGTCACCCAGGTCAGGTCCGGGTGCGCTCCGCGAGCGACCCGCTCCGCCGCCTCGACCGGGTCCCCCGCGCCGTCGCAGAGCAGCGCCGCCGCGAACGACCGCGCGACCGCCCTCTTGCCGGCGCCAGCCGGCCCATGAAAAAGATAGGCGTGCGACGCCTCGCCCGGCGGCAGCGCCGGCAGCAGCACCGCCCGCGCGTGCGGGTGCTCGTCGATGCCCGGGAGGGTCGCCGGCGCGGCGGGGCTCATCCCCGCAGCGTATTGCGCCCACGCCCGCCGGCGTGCGGGGGCGCCGAAGCCTGCGTGGGGCTACGTTCCGGCCACGACGACGGGCCGCCACGTGCTGCCGCCGTCGGTCGTGCGCCAGAGCGACTCGCCCGCGGGCGCCTGGGTCACGATCCAGCCGATCTCGCCGGTCGCAAAGTCGACGCTGGGAGGCGCGGGCGACGCGAAGGAGAAGCCGAGGTTGCGCACGCGATGAACGTAGCGCGCCGGGAGGGCCGAGCGCGTCGAGCGCGTGCGCGTGCCGTCGCTCCAGCCACTTGCCCAACAAGCCCGGCCGTCTGATCGCGGGCGCCTCGCGAGTAGCATCCGGCGCGATGCGCTCGATCCGCCCAGCGGCCTGCGCCGCCGCTCTGGCGGTGCTCTGCCTGGGCGTGAGCGCGCAGGCGAGCCCGAGCGCGCCGATCCCCGTCGGCTTCTACGGCGCTCCGGAGACACTCGTGCTCGTCGGCCACTCCGCGGCGGTGAACGTGACCGTCGTGGGCGGCGGCACTCGCGTGAAGGGCGTCGGGCTCTCCTGCACCAGCGCGACGGCGCCGGACGCGACGATCGTCGTGATGGTTCCGGGCGCGCTGAGGATCAAGGGCCGCTCCTTCGACTACGCGGGGACGGTGACGCTGACCCCCGCGCAGACGCGCTCCGGCGCCGGCGCGACCAGCACCGTCTCGATCAGCGGCCGCTTCGCCGCCGGCAGGATCAGGCTCGGCACCGGGATCGCCGTGAGCGGGACCGTGTCGGCGTCGGCCTGCGCCTCGAGCACGCCGACGACCTTTTCGCTCGTCTGGAGCACGAAATCGACCGCCGGCTGATCGAGGCCGTTTAGGCTGAACCCGTGTCCGCACGGCTGATCACGATCGAGGGCATCGACGGCGCCGGCAAGACGACGCTGGTGGGCGCGCTGCGCCACAAGCTCGTGGCACGCGGGATCGACGCGGTGGCGCTGCGGGAGCCGGGCGGCGTCGCGCTCTCCGAGCGGATCCGCTCGCTGGTCAAGGATCCGCAGCTCGAGATCGCCGACCGGGCCGAGGCGCTGCTGTACGCGGCCTCGCGGGCGCAGCTGGTCGCCGAGCGGGTTCGGCCGGAGCTCGAGGCGGGGCGGTGGGTCCTGCTCGACCGCTATCTCGACTCGTCGCTCGCCTACCAGGGCGCTGGTCGCGGCCTGGGCGTCGATGCCGTTCGCGCGATCAACGAGTTCGCGACCGCCGGGCTGAGTGCCGATCGCACGCTGCTGCTCGCCATCGACCCGGCCGTGGGGCGGGCGCGCCGCGGCGACCGCGGTGAGGCCGATGACCGACTCGAACGCGAGGCCGACGAGTTCTTCGCGCGGATCGCCGCCGGCTACGCGGCGCTCGCCGCCGCCGACCCGGGACGGATCCGCACACTGGACGCGACGCGCACGACGGGCGAGCTGCTCGCGGACGCGCTGCGCGAGCTCGCCGATCTGTTCGAGTAGGCCGCGCCCGGACCTTCTACGATGCCGCCGTGGTGATCGCCTTCGCCGTCCTGCTTGCGCTGCTCGCGCTCGCCGCGCTGAGCGTCGTCGTGCTCAACCTGCTGGCGCTCGAGCCGCCCTGGCTCGCGCAGACCCGTCACGCCCTCGCCGAGGCGCGCTACCGCGCCGGCGGGGTGCTCGCCGAGTTCGGCGACTGGCTGCGGCTGGGACGCTAGCCGGTGCCCGTTTGCGGGCTTTTCGCAGCGCGTTTTGCATAGCCGGTTGCAGCCTGCAAACGCCCGGCCCAGCACCCGCGGCCGGTAGAATTTGAGGTCCGTGCGCGCCAGGTGTTTCCGTCCGAGCCAAGGCGGAAGATCGTCGACCCCACCGAACACTTCGCCAGGGCGTCGACGCCGCGACGCAGAGAGGGAAAGACCATGGAAGCACGCACCGCCGAGAGCACGATCCGCAGCGACGCCCTGAAGCTCCGCCGCGTCTTCACGACGCCCGGGGTTCACCCCTTCGACACGGTCGAATGGGAGCTGCGCGACGCGCGGATCGGCCACGGCGACCACGTCGCGTTCGAGCAGCGCGACGTCGAGTTCCCGGCCTCGTGGTCACAGAACGCGACCAACATCGTCGCCCAGAAGTACTTCCGCGGCCAGCTGGCCTCGCCCGAGCGCGAACGCTCCGTCAAGCAGATGATCGGACGCGTCGCCGGGACGATCGCGGACTGGGGACGCGCGCGCGCCTACTTCGCCTCCGACGAGGACGCCGACACCTTCGAGGCCGAGCTGACCCACATCCTGCTGCACCAGCTCGCCGCGTTCAACTCGCCGGTCTGGTTCAACGTCGGCTTCGAGGAGAGTCCGCAGTGCTCCGCCTGCTTCATCCTCTCCGTCAAGGACACGATGGAGTCGATCCTCGACTGGAACACGAAGGAGGGCAAGATCTTCCTCGGCGGCTCCGGCTCGGGCATCAACCTCTCCGCGATCCGCGGCTCGATGGAGCCGCTGTCGAAGGGCGGCACGGCGTCGGGACCGGTTTCCTTCATGCGCGGCGCCGACGCCTGGGCCGGCACGATCAAGTCCGGGGGCAAGACGCGGCGCGCGGCGAAGATGGTCGTGCTCGACATCGACCACCCCGACATCGTCGACTTCATCACCTGCAAGGCGAAGGAGGAGGAGAAGGCCGCGGCCCTGCGCGACGCCGGCTTCGACATGTCGATCGACGGCGACGGCTTCCTCTCGATCCAGTACCAGAACGCCAACAACTCGGTGCGCGTGACCGACGAGTTCATGCAGGCGGTCGAGGACGACGGCGAGTGGCGGCTGATCGCCCGCGCCACCGGCGAGCCGGTCGGCGACCCGATCCCGGCGCGAGAGCTGATGCGCGAGATCGCGCAGGCCGCCTGGCGCTGCGCCGACCCGGGCGTCCAGTACGACACGACGATCAACCGCTGGCACACCTGCCCGGTCAGCGGGCGGATCAACGCGTCGAACCCGTGCTCCGAGTACATGCACGTCGACGACTCCGCCTGCAACCTGGCGTCGCTGAACCTGATGAAGTTCCGCCGCGCCGACGGCAGCTTCGATGTCCACGCGTTCGCGCACGCGGTCGACATCGTCCTGCTCGCGCAGGAGATCGTCGTCGGCCCGTCCAGCTACCCGACGGAGGAGATCGGCGTCAACGCGCGCGCGTTCCGCCAGCTCGGCCTGGGCTACGCGAACCTCGGCGCGCTGCTGATGTCCAACGGCATGCCCTACGACTCCGATGAGGGTCGCGCGACCGCCGCCGCGATCACGGCGCTGATGACCGGCCGTGCCTACGCGCAGTCGGCGCGGATCGCCGCCGCGATCGGCCCCTACGAGCGCTACGCCCAGAACCGCGAGGCGCACAACGCGGTGATGCGGATGCACCGCGACGCGAGCTACGCGATCGCCGACGACGGACTGTGCGAGCCGCAGCTGCTCGGCGCCGCCCGCACCGCCTGGGACGAGGCGGTGGAACTGGGCGACCTGCACGGCTACCGCAACGCGCAGGCCAGTGTCCTCGCGCCGACCGGCACCATCTCGTTTTTGATGGACTGCGACACGACCGGCGTCGAGCCGGACTTCTCGCTCGTCAAGTTCAAGGAGCTGGTCGGCGGCGGCCAGATGACGATCGTCAACCGCACCGTGCCGCTCGCGCTGCAGACGCTGCACTACTCCGACGAGCAGATCGAGCAGATCGTCGCGCACATCAACGAGCACGGCACGATCGTCGGGGCACCCGGCCTGCGCGACGAGCACCTGCCGATCTTCGACGTCGCCGTCGGCGAACGCGCGATCTCGCACATGGGGCACATCCGCATGATGGGCGCCGTACAGCCGTTCATCTCAGGCGCGATCTCGAAGACCGTCAACCTGCCGGCCAGCGCAACCGTCGAGGACATCGCCGACGCCTACACGCAGGCGTGGCACCTCGGTGTCAAGGCGCTCGCGATCTACCGCGACGGCTCCAAGACCGCGCAGGCGCTGCGCACCGACGCGCAGGACGCCGGGAAGGCCGTCGATCCCGCGACGCTCGATGCGCTGATCGCCGAGGCGGTCGCCAAGGCCGGGCCGCAGCGCCACCGGATGCCGCGCGAACGCAGGTCGATCACGCACAAGTTCTCGCTCGGCGGTCACGAGGGCTACATCACCGCCGGCATGTACGACGACGGCACGGTCGGCGAGATCTTCCTCACCGACATCGGCAAGGAGGGCTCGACGCTGCGCGGCATGATGAACGCCTTCGCGACGGCGATCTCGATCGCGCTGCAGTACGGCGTGCCGCTCGAGAAGCTCGTGGAGAAGTTCAGCTACATGCGCTTCGAGCCGGAGGGCATCACATCGAACCCGGAGATCCCCTTCGCCAAGTCGATGCCCGACTACATCATGCGCTGGCTCGCCTCGCGCTTCCTCGACACCGACGCCCAGGAGGAGCTCGGCATCCTCACGCCCGCCGTCCGCGCGCGCCAGTCCGCCGAGCACGCCGTCGTCGCCGTGCACTCCTCCGACACCTCGGTGCCGGCGAGCGAGCTCGACGCCAGCGCCCCACCCGCCAACGGCGGCGCCGTCGTGAAACCGCCGAGCGCGGCGTTCACCGACTCCCCGCCGGTCGTTCCCGCCCGGCTCCTGGGACTCGACCTCGGCCCCGCGTGCACCCAGTGCGGCGGCATGATGCAGCGCACCGGCTCCTGCTACACCTGCCCCAGCTGCGGCAACAACACCGGCTGCGGGTAGGGCTAGAGCCTCGCCGAGCACCGAACGGTTCTGACGTTTCGCGCGTAGCGTCCTCGGACCGCGCGCGCAAAGCCGGCATCGCGCCGGCACCACCCGGGCCCCGCGCGAGCGTCACGATCCCCCCGTCGCCTCCACCCCATCCGCGTTCGCGACGATCGCGTCACGCACATACACCGCCAGGCCCGCGCGCCGGCGCTCGAAGCCGGCGGCGAAACGCGGGTCGGCGACGTAGAGCCCGCCGAGGCCGCGGTGCAGCTGCGGCGAGCAGGGGTAGAACCACTCCGAGATGTGGCGGCGGTGGCGCTCGGCGATCGCGCGCACGCTCTCCGCGCTCGCGGGCTCGCCGGCGGCGAGCGCGGCCGCGAAGTCGGTCGTGATCTGCTCGGACTGCGCGCGGATCTCGCGCCACTCGCGCTCGCCGTAGCGGGCGGTGCGGGCGGCGGACTCGCGGTAGGCGTCGGTGTGGCCCCAGCGCTCGCGCGCCTCGTCCTCGAAATCGTTCGCGCCCAACCCCTCGAACATCGTCTCCTCCTGTGGCTCGGTTCCGTTTGCGTGTGCGGCCAGTGCGGCGTCCAGTGCGCGGGCGCTCGCGCGCAGGCGCTCGAGCTGGGCCTCGACCAGCTCGCGCTGGCGGCGCAGCGCGAGCACGCGGTCGTGGGCGCGGTCGTCGAGCAGCGCGCGGATCTCGGCGAGCGAGAAGCCGAGCCGGCGCCACACCACGATCTCCTGCAGCCGCGCCAGATCGGCGGCGGAATACAGGCGGTAGCCGGCGTCCGAGCGCGCGCTCGGCGAAAGCAGACCGAGCTCGTCGTAGTGGTGGAGCGTGCGGACCGTGACACCCGCGAGCTCCGAAACCTCGCTGACCGTTCTCATCGAACGGACGGTAGAGCCTCACGCCGCGTGAGAGTCAAGCCCGCTGTTCGGGTCGGCGCATGCGCCGACCCGCGGGAGGTCGCATGCGACCTCCCGGCGGCTGGGTGCATGCACCCAGCCGTAAAGCCCGAGAAGGTCAGGCGGCGGAGAGGTACTGCGTGAGCGGGAGCTCGGCGCGGCCGACGTGGCAGGAATCCCAGTCCGGGGCGCCGATCAGCTGGCGGCGCAGCGGATCGCCGATCGCCGCCGCCAGCTGCTCGGCGGACGGGAACTCGCGCTGGACGATCCAGCGGGGGCTGTAGCCGAAGAAGACGACCATCCGCGTGCGCTCCGAGAGGTTGGTGGAGCGGCCGTGCCAGATCCGGCGCTCGAAGAGGGTGACGTCGCCGGCTTTCGCCAGCACCTGGATCGCGCCCTCGGGCGTCTGGCCGGGGGTGCGGGGCAGAAACTCGGTCCAGTGGTTGCTGCCGGGGATCACCTCGAGGTTCCCCATGCCCGGCTCGTCGCAGTCGCTCAGCCAGTAGCCGAGCTTCGCGGAGAGGC
>CAZABN010000103.1:0-6781 GCA_964483345.1 uncultured Solirubrobacteraceae bacterium | reverse complement strand
TCGCCGCGTGCACGCAGCAGTAGTCGAACTCGATCCCCTGGCCGATCCGGTTGGGACCGGAGCCGAGGATCACGACACTCGGACGCGTGCCGCGGGTCACCTCGTGCCGGGGCCTGCCGTCGGCTCCGGCGCGCTCCCAGGCCGAGTAGTAGTAGGGCGTGCTCGCCGCGAACTCGGCGGCGCAGGTGTCGACCGACTTGAAGCTGCGGACGCCGCGGAACGGCGCCTGCGGGTCGGCCGCGAGCAACGCGAACTCGTGCAGGAACCACGGGTCGATCGCCGTGCGCTCGCTCAGCTGCTCGATCGTCGCCCCGCGCCGCAGCGCTTCGAGCAGCTCGTCGTAGCGGCTCGCGCCGGGCTGCGCGACGCGGTCCAGCAGCTCCTCGAGCGGGGCGTCGACGTTGGGCTGGACATCGAGCTCACGTGAGCGCATCGCCTTCATGAACGCCTGGCCGAAGGTGCGGCCGATCGCCATCGCCTCGCCGACCGACTTCATGTGCGTGGTCAGCCCGGCGTCGACGCCGTGGAACTTCTCGAACGCGAAGCGCGGCCACTTGACGACCACGTAGTCGATCGTCGGCTCGAAGCTGGCCGGTGTCGCGCGGGTGATGTCGTTGGCGATCTCCTCAAGCGCGTAGCCGACGGCGAGGCGCGCCGCGATCTTGGCGATCGGGAAGCCGGTCGCCTTCGACGCCAGCGCCGAGGAGCGCGAGACCCGCGGGTTCATCTCGATCACCACGATCTCGCCGCTGTGCGGCTCGACCGCGAACTGCACGTTGGCACCGCCGGTCTCCACGCCGACCGCGCGGATCACCGCGATCGCCTGGTCGCGCAGCCGCTGGTAGGTGTCGTCGCTGAGGCTCTGCTGCGGCGCGACGGTCACGGAGTCGCCGGTGTGGACGCCCATCGGGTCGACGTTCTCGATCGAGCACACGATCACGACGTTGTCGTTGCGGTCGCGCATCACCTCGAGCTCGAACTCGCCCCATCCGAGCACCGACTCCTCGACCAGGACCTGCCCGATCGGCGAGGCGGCGATGCCGCCGGCGACGATCAGCTCGTACTCCTCGCGCGTGCGGGCGATGCCGCCGCCCTGCCCGCCGAGCGTGAAGGCCGGGCGCACGATCGCCGGCAGGCCGAGCTCGCCCATGGCGGCGAGCGCCTCGGCGACACTCGTGGCCACCGCGCTGCGCGGCACCCGCAGGCCGGCGGCGAGCATCGTGTCGCGGAACAGGTCGCGGTCCTCCGCCCGGCGGATCGCCTCGTAGTCGGCCCCGATCAGCTCGACGCCATGGCGCGCCAGCGTGCCGTCCTCGTGCAGCGCCTTGGCGAGGTTGAGCGCGGTCTGCCCGCCGAGCGTCGGCAGCAGCGCGTCAGGGCGCTCGCGCTCGATGATCTGGGCGACCGGACCGGGCAGCAGCGGCTCGACATAGGTCACGGCGGCGAACTCGGGGTCGGTCATGATCGTCGCCGGGTTCGAGTTGACCAGGATCACCTCGTAGCCCTCCTCGGCGAGCACCTTGCAGGCCTGCGCGCCGGAGTAGTCGAACTCCGCGGCCTGCCCGATGACGATCGGGCCGGAGCCGAGGATCATGATCCGGCGGATGTCCTCGCGGCGACCCATCAGCCGCGGATCTCTGTGAGGAAGCGGTCGAACAGGTGCAGCGCGTCATGCGGTCCCGGTCCCGCCTCCGGGTGGTACTGAACCGTACTGGCGCGGGCCTGCGGCAGACGCAGGCCCTCGACGGTGCGATCGTAGAGATTCAGGTGCGTGAGCTCGGCGGGGCCGTACGCGGTCTCCCAGCGCACGGGCCGGTCGCCCTCGAGCTGGCGCTCGCCGCCGGGGCCGAGCACGGCGAAGCCGTGGTTCTGGCTCGTGATCTCGATCCGGCCGGTCTCGAGGTCCTTGACCGGGTGGTTGGCCCCGCGATGGCCGAAGCGCAGCTTGTAGGTGTCGAGCCCAACGGCGCGGCAGAGCAGCTGGTGTCCGAGGCAGATCCCGAAGATCGGGAGGACCCCGACCAGCTGGCGCACCGTGGCGACGACGTGGTCGAGCGCCGCCGGGTCACCGGGGCCGTTCACCAGCATCACCGCGTCCGGGGCGCCTTCGAGCACCGCCGTGGCGGCGGCGGCGCAGGGGTAGATGCGCAGGTTCGCGCCTCGCGCGCGCAGGTGCGCGACGATCGAGGCCTTGACGCCGGTGTCGATCACGGCGATCGTCGGCCCACCCGGCCCACCGCCGGTCGCCTCCAGCTCGAACGGGGCGGCTGGCGTCACCTCGCGCGTGAGGTCGAGGCCCACCATCGACGGTTCGGCGTCGATCATCGCCGCGGCGTCGCGCGGGTCACAGTCCGCGGGAAAGATGCCGCCGCGCATCGACCCGGCGTCGCGGATGTGCAGCACGAGCGCGCGGGTGTCGACGCCGGTGATCGCGGGCACGCCGGAGGCGGCCAGCCAGTCGAGCCAGCCGTGCTCCGCTCCCGCATGATCCGAGTGGTTGCGCGCCTCGCGCATGATCGCGCCGCGGGCATGGATGCGATCCGACTCCATCGCCGCCGCGCTGACGCCGTAGTTGCCGATATGCGGGTAGGTGAAGGTGATCAGCTGGCGGGCGTACGAGGGATCGGTCATCGACTCCTGGTAGCCCGACATCGCCGTGTTGAAAACGACCTCCCCGGTGACGGCCGCGGGCGCGCCGACTGGCTCCCCGTCGAAGCGGGCGCCGTCCTCGAGCAGCACATAGCTCATGCGGCGCTCAGGGCAAACGCGCGTTCGCGGTAGGCGACGGCGCCATCGGCGAGCGTCAGCAGGTTGCGGCCGCGGACCTCGCGGCCGGCGAAGCAGCAGTTCGACGAGCGGCTCTCGTAGCCGGCTTCGCCGATCGTCCAGCGCGCCTCCAGGTCGAACAGGGCGAGGTTGGCGCTGCGCCCGACGGCGATCGCCGGCACCTCCAGCTCGAGCAGCCGGGCGCCGGCGGTCAGCCGCTCGAGCAGCAGCGCCAGGCCGATCACGCCGGGCAGGACGAGCTCCGTGTAAAGCACGGCGAAGCTGCTCTCCAGGCCGGTCGTGCCCATCGGGGCCTGCTCGAAGGGAACGTCCTTCTCATCGCGCGCGTGCGGCGCATGGTCGGTCGCGATGCACTCGATCGTGCCGTCGCGGAGCGCATCGATCAGCGCGGCGCGGTCGTCCTCCGTGCGAAGCGGCGGGTTCATCTTGAAGTTCGTGTCGAGCGTCCTGACCTGCTCGTCGGTCAGCAGCAGATGGTGGGGCGTGACCTCGCCGCTGGCCCTGACCTCGCGCGCGCGCGCGGCGGCGAGGGCGTCGACCGAACTGCGCGCCGAGAGGTGCTGGAAATGCACCCGGCCGTTCTCGTGCCCGGCGATCAGGGCGTCGCGGGCGATCATCGTCGACTCGGAGATCGAGGGGATGCCGGCGAGGCCCAGCTCGACCGAGAGGGATCCCTCGTGCATGACGCCGGCGCCCGACAGGGCCGGATCCTCCTCGTGCAGCGCGAGCATGCCGCCGCACATCAGCTGGTAGCGCAGCGCGTGGCGCAGCAGCCCGGCACTGACGACCGGCTTGCCGTCGTCGGTGAAGCCGACCGCGCCGGCCTCGCGCAGTTCGCTCATCGCCGTCAGCCGCTCTCCGGCGAGGCCGATCGAGATCGCAGCCATGAAGCCGACCGGGATCCGGGCGTCGCGCCCGGCCGCCAGCAGCAGACCACGCAGAAGCGCCGGGTGGTCGAGCACCGGGTCCGTGTTCGGCATCGCCACGACGGCGCAGTAGCCACCCGCGGCGGCGGCCCGAGTGCCCGTCTCGAGGTCCTCCTTGTGCTCGCCTCCCGGCGAGCGCAGGTGAACGTGCGGGTCGACGAAACCCGGGAAGAGGTGCTTGCCCTCCGCCTCGACGACCTGCGCGCCGACCGGCGCCTGCAGGCTCGCGGGCGCACCGATCTCCGCGATCTCACCGTCGCGCACGAGCACATCGTGCGCCCCGTCGATCCCCGCGTTGGGGTCGAGCACGTGGGCTCCGCGCAACAGCAGCTCGGCCGGCGGGCGCGGTACGGCGACCAGCGCGCTCATGCGGTCTGCGGCTCGAGTGCGGGCGACTGGCTGTCCGGCGCACCGCGCTCGGGCGTCGCTCCCGCGAGCACCTCGTAGAGGACCGCCATGCGGACGACGACGCCGGCGGCGACCTGGTGGGTGATCAGCGCCTGGGGCGAGTCGATCACCTCGCCCGACAGCTCGATCCCGCGGTTGACCGGCCCGGGGTGCATCAGCAGCTGGCGTGCCCCGAGGCGTCGGGAGTTGATCTGGAAGTGCGTCGTGTACTCGCGCAGCGACGGGATGAGCGAGTCGTCCATCCGCTCGAGCTGCATCCGCAGCGCGTAGACCACGTCGGCTTCGCGAAGCTCGTCGAGCGAGTGCCTGACCGTGACGCCGAGCTGCCCGAACTCGTCGGGAACGAGCGTCGGCGGGCCGGCGACCGTCACCTGCGCACCGAGCAGGCGGAACGCCTGGATGCACGAGCGGGCGACTCGCGAGTGAGCCACGTCTCCGACGATCCAGATCTTGCAGCCGTCGAGCGAGCCGAGCCGCTGCTTGAGCGTGTAGCAGTCGAGCAGCGCCTGCGTCGGGTGCTGGTGCTTGCCGTCGCCGGCGTTGACGACCGCCGCGTGTGTCCAGCCGGCCACCAGTGCCGGCGCGCCGGCGTGTGGCGAGCGGATCACGATCGCGTCCGGCCCGTAGGCGGACAGCGTCGCGACCGTGTCGCGCAGCGACTCCCCCTTCTCGACGCTCGAACCGCTCGCGACGAGGTTCAGGACGTCGGCGGAGAGCCGCTTGGCGGCCAGCTCGAAGGAGCTGCGGGTGCGCGTCGAGGCCTCGTAGAAGAGGTTGATCACGAGGCGCCCTCGCAGCGATGGCAGCTTCTTGATCGGGCGGTCCGCGACCTGGCCGAAGTTCGTCGCGAGTGCGACGATCCGCTCGATCGCGCCACGGTCGAGATCCTCGATCGACACCAGGTTCCTCATACCACCACCCCCCCGTTCGATTCCGCGCTGATCGTCACCTGGTCGGTGCCGTCGAGTTCCGCGATCCGCACGTTGACCCGCTCGCTGAAGGACGTCGGCAGGTTCTTGCCGACGTAGTCCGGCCGGATCGGCAGCTCCCGGTGACCGCGGTCGACCAGCGCCGCGAGCTGGACGCGCGCGGGACGCCCGTACTCGAACAGCGCGTCGATCGCCGCCCGCACGGTCCGCCCGGTGAAGAGGACGTCGTCGACGATGACGACGGTCGCGCCGTCGAGCGCGAAGTCGAGCGCCGAGGCGTGGACGACGGGCGCCTGCGGCCGCCGCCCGAGGTCGTCGCGGTGGAAGGAGATGTCGAGCGAGCCGAGCGCGACCGGTTCGCCAACGAGTTCGCAGATCTGCGCGTGCAGCCGTTCCGCGAGGTGCACGCCGCGGCGATGGATGCCGACGATCGCGAGCGGCGAGGCGGGGTCGGCGTTGCGCTCGACAACCTCATGCGCCATGCGAACGATCGCGCGCGCGACATCGTCGCGGTCGAGCACGACCTTTTCCGCTGCCTGCACCTGCTTCACGTCCTTCCTGGCCTCACGGGACCGGGTTAAAGGATCTTGTCCGAGAATGTAGCAGCGGCTCCCGATGGCCGCCGGGGCAGCTCACGCAACGAGCGGCGAACGGCCGCCGCCGGCGCCTCTCAGACCGCCGCCTTGGGCGGCTCGCCGTAGCGGATCAGGCTGGGCAGGCCGCGGTCGGCGAGCGGGATCTCGATCGTGTCGAAGTCGCGCGGCAACTCGGTTGCCGCGAACACAGCCCGCGCCTCCTCGCGCAGCTCGCTGCCGCCATAGCGTGCGGAAATGTGGGTGAGGGCGAGCATCTTGACCGCCGCGTCGGCGGCGATCTGCGCAGCCTGCGCGGCGGTCGAGTGGCCGGTCAGGCGCGCGCGGTCGCGCTCGTCATCGCCAAAGGTCGCCTCGTGCACCAGCAGATCGGCGCCGTGGGCGGCGATCGCCAGCGTCTCGCATGGCGCGGTGTCGCCGGAGATGGCCACCTTGCGGCCCTCGCGCTCGGCGCCGATCACCTGCTCGGGGCGCACGCCGGCGACCGTCTCGCCGCGCTGCAGGCGGCCGAAGTCCGGGCCCGGCGTGACGCCGAGCGAAGCGGCAAGTTCAGCGTCGAAGCGGCCGGGGCGCGGGTCCTCCACCAGCACGTATCCGTAGGCGAGCACGCGGTGGCGCACGTTGACGGCCCCGATCTCGAGCGTGTCGCGCCGCACGGACTCGCCGGCCTCGAGCTCCACGACGTCCAGCTCGAAGCAGAGCTTTCCGTATACGCGCTTCATCGAGCGCATCACCTCCGCGATCCCGGGCGGCCCATGGATCGCGAGCGGCCGCTCGCGATCGCGCAGGTTGAAGGTCTGCAGCAGCCCGGGCAGCCCGAGCCAGTGATCGACGTGCAGGTGGGTGATGAAGATGTCGGTCAGGTCGCTCAAGCCGACCGAACGCAGCAACTGCCGCTGCGTCCCCTCGCCGCAGTCGATCAGGATCCGCTCCGCGCCTCGCCGCACGAGCAGCGCAGGCAGCCCGCGGCGTGCACTCGGCACCGAACCGGCGGTGCCGGCGAACATCACGGAGAACTCCATCTCGGCCGAGCGTAGCGCTCCGGCTATGCTCACGGCGGGCGAGGCGGTCGGCCGCGCCCGATCCGCGCCCGTAGCTCAGGGGATAGAGCGCTCGCCTCCGGAGCGAGAGGTCGCAG
>CAZABN010000102.1:0-6885 GCA_964483345.1 uncultured Solirubrobacteraceae bacterium | reverse complement strand
GCCCGAGCGCCGCCGCGAGCGTGGAGCGCCCGACCCCGCCCTTGCCGAGCAGGAACACAAGTCGCCGGTCCAGCAGCCCGCGGCCGGCATGCTCGACTCTGTTCTCCGGTGGCGCGCTCGTGTCCACAACCTAGTGGGCGCACGCCAAACGCGGGTCCGCCACACGATCGTCATGAAGGATTCCTGTCAGCGCCTGCGAATAAGGCCGCGTGTGGGTCCGCCCTCGACGCTGGAGCAACCCGTGAGCCTGAAGGCATCCAAGAAGGCAAAGATCATCGCGTTCGCCAACCAGAAGGGCGGCGTCGCCAAGACGACGACGACGCTGAACCTCGCCGCGGCGTTCGCCGAGGAGGGTCATCGCGTCCTGTGCGTCGACATGGACCCGCAGGGCAACCTGACGATGTCGCAGGGGATCGACCCCGACTCGCTCGAGCAGTCGATGTACGACGTGCTGGTGCACAAGATCTCGATCCGCGAGGTGATCCGCAAGCGCGAGATCGACGTCGCCTGCGCGTCGATCGACCTCGCCGGCGCGGAGATCGCGATGGCGCCGATGATCGGCCGCGAGCGTGCCCTGCAGCGGGCCTTCGAGCCGATCCTCGAGGACTACGACTTCATCTGCATCGACACGCCGCCCAGCCTCGGCCTGCTGACGATCAACGCGCTGACCGCCGCCGACAAGGTGATCGTCCCCGTGCAGTGCGAGTATCTGTCGATGCGCGGCCTGATCCAGTTGCAGAACACGCTCTCGATGATCCGCGAGAACCTCAACCCCAACGTTGACATCGAAGGCATCCTGCCGACGCTCGTCGACTCGCGCACGATCCACGCCAAGGAGGCGATCGAGATCCTCGAGGAGAACTTCGGCGACCGCGTGTTCGCCTCGCGGATCCGCAAGACGGTGCGTTTCGCCGAGGCGCCGGTGAAGGGCATGTCCGTGCTCAAGTACGATCCGCATGGCGTGGCCGCACAGGCCTATCGCGATCTTGCCCAGGAGGTGCTCAATGGGCGCCGGTAAGCGCGCGAGCATGCGCGACGGCCCGCTCGCCGCGCTGTTTCGCAAGACCGAGCAGGACAGCCGCGCAGCGGCGCATCAGCCGGAGCCGCCGCATCCGGCCGACGAGCCGGCGCCCGCGCGCGAGCCTGCTGCGAGCGAATCCCATGCCGCGCAGCAGCCGGCGTTCGAGCCCCCGTCGCCTCCGCGCCATCCGCGCGAGAGCGGCGTGCCGCACCCCGCGCTCCGCGCCGACGAGAGCGAGGCGAGCGCCGTGCCGACGCCGCAGGAGCGCCTGCGCGCAGCGTTCAGCTCCGAGCTCCCCGACGACATCCTCGAACGCGACGCGCGCCATCACGCGACGCCGATCGACGTCTACGCCCGCGCCGACTACAGCGAGCCGCGGCCATCGTCGGTCGGGCAGCCGCGCCTGCGTGTGGTGGGGGTCGGCGGCGGCGGCGTCAACGCCGTCAACCGGATGGTCGAGGCCGGCATCGCCGGGGTCGAGTTCCTGGCCGTCAACACCGACCTGCAGTCGCTGCAGCAGTGCACGGCCGACGTCACCGTGCACATCGGCGCGCAGGTCACCCGCGGGCTCGGCTCGGGCGCGAACGCGGAGCTCGGCCGTCTGGCGGCGATGGAGGAGTACGACCAGGTCAAGTCGCTGCTGAAGGGCTCGGACATGATCTTCATCACGGCCGGCGAGGGTGGCGGCACCGGCACCGGCGCCGCGCCCGTGGTCGCGCGGATCGCGCGCGAGGTCGGCGCGCTGACGGTCGGCATCGTGACCAAGCCGTTCGGCTTCGAGGGAACCAAGCGCGCGCACCAGGCCGACGCCGGGATCGAGGCGCTCGCCGCGGAGGTCGACACGCTGATCGTCGTGCCCAACAACCGCCTGCTCTCCGTGCTCGACAAGCAGACCTCGATGGTCGAGGCCTTCCGCGTCGCGGACGACGTGCTCCGCCAGGGCGTGCAGGGGGTCTCCGACCTCGTCACGCTGCCCGGCCTGATCAACCTCGACTTCGCCGACGTCCGCACCGTGATGTCGGGCGCCGGCACGGCGCTGCTGGGCATCGGCATGGGTCACGGCGAGCACCGCGCGATCGAGGCCGCGATGGCCGCTGTCTCCTCGCCGCTGCTGGAGACCTCGATGGACGGGGCGCGTTCGATCCTGCTCTCGATCACCGGCGGCAGCGACCTCTCGCTGTGGGAGGTCAACGAGGCCGCGAAGGCAGTCAGCGAAGCGGCTCACCCGGACGCGAACATCATCTTCGGCGCGATGGTCGACGAGAACCTCGGCGACCAGGTCTGGGTCACGGTCGTCGCGACCGGCTACTCCGACCGCGCCATGCGTCGCCCGCGCCGGCTGGACGAGCCGATCGGCGAGCCGCGCATCCAGCGCACCAGTGCTCCGCGGCCGCACGCCGGTCGCGCGCCGGTATCGGTCGCATCGCTCGACGTGCCAGAGTTCGTCCCGCGCGGCTAGGTGAGGCCCGGCGGTGGTGCGCCTGCGCCCGCGCGCAGTCCTGGCGCCGGCCTGCGCCGCGCTGGCGCTGGTCGCCACCTCCTGCGGCGGGCCGGCCGCCGACCTCTTCGCGGTGGCGCGCAGCGGCTCGATCCCGGGCGCGGACGTCACCCTGATACCGAGCGGTGACGGCACCGTCCGCTGCAACGGCCACCGCCACGAGCTCCCCGACCCGCTGCTGCTGACCGCGGAGAACCTTGCCGACAACCTCACCACGCCCGCGTCCAAAGCCCTGCGCCTGCCCTCGGGCCCCCACCCGATCTACACCTACGTGGTCGACACCCCGTCGGGCGTCTTCAGCTACAGCGACGACTCCCCCCACCAGGGATCGACGCTCCGCCAGCTGCAGGCATGGGTGCTGACGGTCGTCCAGAAGGTCTGTTAGGAGGGTTTTCAGGGCCTCCGGCGCCGGAGGCGCCTGCGGCGGGATCGTCTCGTCCGGTCGGCGGCCTCGCCTCAGCCGAAGCGCACCTTTCCGTTCGACCGCGCCCGCGCCTGCGCCCGGTCGACGAACTCGAGACGCTTGAGCGCCGCGCGCATCAGCCGGGCCAGCAGCCGCAGGCGGGCGTTCTCGGAACGCAGCTCGAGCAGTCCCTGCTTCGCCTCGAGGCCGAACTCGACGGTCGCCGCCATGTCGTAGGCGGTCATCGCCTCCAGCAAGTCCGCGTCCAGCTCGTTGTCGGTCGCCTCGAGCACGAGCGCGGCGTAGGCGTCGCGGGCCGCCTGCCCGGCGGCCTCGTCCGGCACCTCCGCACGGTCTCCGAGAAACTCGACGGTGCCGGCGGGATAGGCGAGGTCGTCCTGGCGTTCGATCAGGCGAAACGGGCGGGTGCCCCGCGTGAGGATGTTGATCCGCCCGTCCTCCATCCGCTCCAGCACGCGCTCGATCGCGACCGCGCATCCGATCGGCTTGAGCTCGGCGTCGGCGAGCCAGACGATGCCGAGCTCGCGGTCGTGCTCCAGGCACTCCGCGACCATCGTGCGGTAGCGCGCCTCGAAGATGTGCAGCGGCACATACTCGCTGGGGAGGGCCACGAGGTCGAGCGGGAACAGGGGGAAGTCGCGCTCGATCGTCGCCGTCATCGACTCATTATGAGACGCGGCCGCCCGGGCGCGCGCCCGGCGGGCGCCCGGCGCGGGTCGGCGGGGCGCGGCGGCGTCGGAAGGCACCCGCGGCTGCTGGCATCATCCCGCGGCGATGGCGCAATCGGAGCTTGCCGCGCGCTTGCTCGCCGGCGATCGGCGGGCACTGGCGCGCGCGATCACGCTCGTCCAGGACGACGACCCAGCCGGCTGGGAGCTGGTGCGCGAGATCTACCCGCATACCGGGGCCGCCGCCGTCGTCGGCTTCACCGGGCCGCCTGGCGCCGGCAAGTCGACCCTGATCGGCGCGCTCACTCGGCGCCGCCGCGCGCTGGGGCGCCGGATCGGCGTGCTCTCGATCGATCCCAGCTCGCCGTTCACCGGCGGCGCCGTGCTGGGCGACCGCATCCGGCTGGCCGAGCACTTCCTCGACAGCGGCGTGTTCATCCGCTCGATGGCCACGCGCGGCGCGCTGGGCGGCCTGGCCGAGGCGGCGCTGCAGACGACGCTGCTGATTGAGGCAGCGGGGTACGAGGAGATCTACGTCGAGACGGTGGGGGTGGGACAGGCCGAGGTCGACATCGCGGCGCACGCCGACGCCGTCGTGCTGGTGCTCGTGCCCGGCTCCGGCGATTCGGTGCAGGCGCTCAAGGCCGGCGTGATGGAGATCCCCGATGTGCTCGTCGTCAACAAGGCCGACCAGCCGGCGAGCGACCTACTGGTGCGCGAGCTGCGCGGCTCGCTGCCACCCGCGCCGGTCGACGGCTGGCAGGTCCCGATCGTCACCACCGACGCGCTCAGCGGCGCGGGCGTCGAGGAGCTCGAGGGCGCGCTCGACGTCCACCGCCTCGCGCTCGCGGCCGCGGGCACGCTCGCGACACGCCGCCGGCGCAATCTGCGCAACGAGGTGATCGAGCTGGCGAGCGCGCGGATGCGCCGCGACCTGCAGGCGCGGCTGCACGGCGACGAGCGCTTCGAGGCGCTGCTCGACGAGGTCGTCGCGCGGCGGCTGGACCCCGCGAGCGCGGCGCAGCGTCTCAGCGACCCTCCCGGCGCCTGACGAAACGCAGTCCCGACCAGGTCTCGTCGATCGCGCAGACCCTGTTGTCGACCAGGCCCGTCGCGAGCACCGTTTCGCGCACGACGCGGTCGTCGAGATCCGTCGTGACCCCCGAGCTGCGCTTCGGCCACGCGATCCACAGCGCTGAGCGCGGCGCCAGCGCGGCGAGCAGCGGCTCGAGCCGCCGCTCGAGCTGCGCCCGCGAGGCGGCGAACTGGACGATCACGTCGAGGCGGCCGCGCAGCCGCGTGTGCGGCGGCGGGACGCCCTGCAGGCGCTCCGCGAAGCCGGCGGGAGCTGCAAGGACGGCGACGCGCGCGTCCGGGGTGATCCCGAGCTTGCGGGTCAGCGGGCTGGCCGAGTGGCCGGCTTGCGGGGTGACGGGCATCGCGTCCGCGCAGCGTACGTGCACGCGGGACGGCGCAGGGCGCGCCGCGGCGGGTCTTCCCTCACCGCGTGCCGTGTCGCCGGGCGCCGCTCACCACGAACCGTCGACGCAGCCGCCGTGCGTGCCCAGCGCCGGCCTGCATGAGCGGGTGATCGCGCCGGTGCCGGCACGCGCGATGCTGAACGCGTCGCCGCTCGCCGAGGTGCTCGTCACGGTGTAGGAGTCGGCGGTGGCGCTGACAGCCGAGAGATAGGCGATGCCGCTGTGGCGCGCGGTGACGATCGCGGTGTCGAGCGCGGCCAGCGCCGACGGCCTGCGGTTGGCGGCGCGGTAGCTGTCGTTGTGGCTGATGGCGAAGGTCTCGATCGCGGCCTGCGCGGCGAACGCGAGCTGCTCGGCGGCCCCGTCCTGCGCCAGCCGGCTCGGCGGCGCCGCGGGCGGCGGTTTCGCCACGCATATCCTGGCGGCGTCGGTCGCCCAGCGCGGTGTCCTGCCGGCGCGTCCGCTCGCCACCGCGGCCGTGTAGGCGACGAACGTGGAGAGCGGCACGTGCCGCTGGAAGTAGCGCAGGGCGCAAGTGCACCTCGCAGCGTTGCCGGCCCGCTCGCATCCGCCGAGGAAGCTGGTCTGCACGCCGGCTGGATAGCTGGGCCGCGCGACCGAGGCGGGGTGTCCGGGCGCTCGCGTGCGCGGCCCGCCGAGCGTCACGGTCAGCGCGCCCGCCGCGACGGCGGCGGCGATCGCGAGCGTCGCGACCAGGGCTCGCCGTGACCTTCTGGGTCGCGGCGCCGGTGGCGCCGGCGCCGGCTCGGCCGCCGCCTGGGGCGCCGGTTTGCCCCACTCGGCGAAGCGGTTCGGCGCGTCGGTCATCGTGTCGTATCGGCCCGCGCCTTTGGCCGCTTGAGGGTTGCGGCGCTTCGTCTCACGGTTGCGTTTCACGTCGCCGGCGTGATGCATGTGTCAGGGCGCGGCTGGGGGTACTGTCTGGGGCGATGACGATGCTCGGGTACTACTGGGGTGGCGCCGCTCACCTGCTGGTCGGGGTCCTGGTGTTGCTCGTGTTCGTGGGGCTGATCACGGCGATGGTGCTCGTTGTGGCCCGCCTGCTCGGAGGTGGCCGCGGCCTGATGGGGCAGGCTCAGCCCCTGCCGCCCCCTCACGCTGGGCCACCGCCGCAAAGCCCGCCGCATCCCTCCGCGCGCGAGATCCTGGACCGCCGGCTGGCGAGCGGTGAGATCACGATCGCGCAGTACGACGAGGTTCGGGCGAAGCTCGGCGGCAGCGCCGGCTGAGCGCCGGCCGGGTCCTGCCGCTCGCGCTCAGCCGCCGGCGGACGCGCCGGCGAGCTCGACGAGCAGGCGCACGCCGTAGCCCGAGCCGCCGGTTTCGGCGTAGGCGCGTCCGAGGTCCCAGGCGGTTCCGGCGATGTCGAGGTGCGCCCACGGGGTCTCGCCGGCGAAGCGGTGCAGGAACTCGCCGGCTGTGGACGCTCCCGCGAGCTGGCCGCCGGGGGCGTTGTTGAGGTCGGCGAAGGTGCCCTTGACGCGCTTCGCGTATTCGGGATGCAGCGGCAGGCGCCAGGCGAGCTCGCCGGTGCGCTCCGCCGCGCCCGACACCTCGGCGCACCAGTCGTCGTCGTTGCTGATCAGCCCGGCGTAGGTGTGGCCGAGCGCGACCACGCAGGAGCCCGTCAGCGTCGCGAGGTCCACCAGGCGCTCGGCACCCTCGGCGAGTGCGTGGGAGATGCAGTCGGCGAGCACGAGGCGCCCCTCGGCGTCGGTGTTGTTGACCTCGACGCTGACGCCGGCGAGCGTGCGGACGATGTCGCCCGGCTT
>CAZABN010000101.1:0-6971 GCA_964483345.1 uncultured Solirubrobacteraceae bacterium | reverse complement strand
AGCGCCGCCACCGTCATGTACGCGGTGAAGATCGCCCAGGCCCAGAAGAACAGGCCGAGTGCATGGCCGACGTTGGCGGCCGGGATCCCCGACACGTTGAACGACAGCAGCACCCAGACGGCGATCCAGAACGCCCCGTACGAGCTGAATGCCACAGCCCCGAACGTGTTGCCGACCCGGAACTCCCACATCCCGGCGAGCAGCTGAGCGAGTCCGCCGTAAGCGACCGCCAAGCCGAGCACCACCGGCGTGTCGGCCGGACTGACCCAGTTCGCGTTCATCATCGACAACACGAAGGTCGTCAGCGCGAATCCCGCCAGCCCCAATGGCGCGGGATTCGCGGGCTTCCACGAACTACTAGCTCCAGACCCTTCCATGCGGCCTCCTCTCGTCCCGCCCTGCGACGGCACACGCCGCACGGCGCGGATTGTTAGAACCATCCCCCGATAGCTTTAACTGCCCTGCTTCTACCGAAAGCAACCCTGCGGTCGTGAGCATAACCACAAGCTCGGCGCCGCTGGGACTTTTTTTGGGGCGTTCACCCGAGCATAAGCTCGCTCAATCAGCGCGGCCGGCCGGTCGCCGGTGGCGCGGCGCGCCGGCGCCCCGGGCTGCGGTAGAACCGCGCGTCAGCGGCGGCGCTTGCGCTTCTTGGAGGCCGACGGCGACGGGCCGCTCGGCGCCGCGGGCGCCGGCACGGGCGGCGAAGCAGCGCCGCCACGGCGCAGGCCGCGCGGTGGCTGGCGCGGCTGGCGCGGCTGGCGCGGCACGCGCTCGCGAGCCGGCCAGGGACGCGGCTCGAGCACGCTCCAAGCCTCGGGCAGCGGGCGCCCGCCGAACTGCAGCAGCATCGCCGCGAAGAACACGAGCCACAGCGCCTGGACCACCGGCAGCGGCGTCAACGGGATCAGGAACAGGACGCCGCCGATGATCCCGACGATGCCCATCAGCTTCGTCAGCAGCCCGATGCGCATCGCCCGCAGCGAGATCATGATGAAGGCCGCGGCGAGCGCCAGCGTGCCGACGGTCAGGATCAGCTGGAACGCGACGCGCAGCCCACCGGCCGTAGCGGCGGTGATCGCCGCCGCAGTGCGGGCGCTGTGCGAGAGGTAGCTGTGCGCGCCGAGGATCAGCGAGATCTCGAAGGCGGGCAGGAACACGGCGAGCATGATCGGCCCGAACAGCGCGAGCTGGCCGGCGATCCTCGACGGCGTCGGCGAGCGCGCCATCTCCGCGCCCGCCAGGTATCGGAGCGGCACGAGCATCCCCAGCGCGCCGAGGTTGCTGATCAGGAACGACGCGATCAGCGAGTACTGGTGGCTCACCAGGAACTGCTCGTGAATCGTGCGCGGGTCGACCGCCGCGGCCGCGAGCCCGTGGAACGCCGGAGTCAGTCCCTGCAGAACGCCGATCGTCGGCTCCTTCGCCCCGACCACCGCGACCCACAGCTGGCCGCCGAAGAAGAACAGGCCGGCCGTCAGCGCGCAGGCGGCGACGCGGACGCGCTGAGCGCCCTCCACTTCGAGCTGGCGCTCGGCGTCGGCCATGATCGACGAGAGTGTAATTGGACCGCGGCCGCTAGGCTTTCCGCATGGAGGGTTTCGGTGGCCTGTTCGGCGATCCAGATGAGCTGCAGCGGCGGATGGCGGAGTTCGCCGAGCAGATGCAGGGCCAGCAGCGGCTCGCCTGGGCCGACAACGCGATCAAGCTCGCCGTCGACATGACCGTCGCGGCGATCAACCGGATCAACCTTCAGGGCACCTCGGAGCAGCAGGCCGCGCAGATCCGCGAGGTCATGGCGCTCGTCTTCCCCGAGGCCGTCACACTCGTTCGCGAGGCCCGCGCCGGGCTTCAGTAGCAGGCCCGGGCTCCTCGCCGGCGCCGCCCTCGGCGGCACGATCCGCGCGACCGGCGTGGATCGCCTCCTTGAACGAGCGGAAGCGAAAGATCGTGACGAGCGCGATGAAGCCGACGCCCGCGGTCAACGCGGCGATCGCGATCTGCTGCCCGACCGAGTAGGCGAGGACGACGGCGGAGCTCGCGGAGTGCTGGAAGACCTTGACGAACAGCGCCTGCTGGATGCCCACCCCGCCGGGCGCCAGCGGGATCATCCCCGACACCGCGCTGACGCCGAACACCAGCATCACGTTCCCCACCGAGCCGCCGATCCGGAACGCGTCGAGGAAGAACCAGAACGCGCCGGCGCGGCACAGCCAGGCAACCGCCTGGAAGGCGACGACCTGGCGCAGGTAGCGGTGACGGTCGCGCAGGATCGTCAGCCCCTGGCGGATGCGCTCCCAGAACGCGACCACGCGCCTCGAGAGCAGCGCGAAGCCGACGATGCCGAGGACCGCCAGCACGGTGATCAGGAACAGCGTGAGGCGGAAGTTCGACGCCAGGAACGACAGGTCGAAGGCGTTCAGCTTGGCGAAGTCGGGCGGCTTCGGGAAGACGCCCTGGGTGAAGGCGAAGATCAGCACGAAGACGCCGATCACCGCGTCGAACGGCGCCTCGGTGTAGATCGTGGCGGCGACCGTCGCGTAGGTCGAGCGCGGGATCGAGTTCTTCGCGAGGAAGACCTTGATCACGTCGCCGCCTCGCGCCGGCACGACGTTGTTGAAGCCCACCGCCGCGAAGTAGGCGCCCCAGATCCGCCGCCACTGGAAACGCTCGTGCGGGTAGGCCGCCCGCATGCTGTTGAAGATCGCCCGCGAGCGCAGCGTCAGGTTGAGCGCGAACAGCACCATCGCGAAGATCAGCGCGCCCCAGTGAACGGCGGCAAGGTCCGAGAAGAACTTGCCGACCGCATCGAAGAACGAATCGATGCTCTTGGAGAACGATGCTGAGGCGAGCACGGCGGTCACCGCCGCCAAGCCTACGGACTGCGCCCGAAGGCGCCCCGCTCACCCCGCCCCCCGGCCCCCTGCGCGCCGGCGCCCGGCGAGCGCCACGCGGCGCTCAGAGCTCGTCGTCGAGATCCTCGGGCAGCCCGTCGTCGTCGCCGAGGTCGTCGTCATCCTCGTCGTCCTGATCCTCGTCGACGTCGTCGAAACCGAGGTCGTCCTCGCCGAACAGGTCGTCGTCCTCGTCATCGTCGTCGGCGACGCGCAGCCACTCCCCGGTCCGGCTCGATGTCGCGATCGAAGCGTGGGCTCCGGCGAGCAGGCGCTCGAGATCTTCTATCTCGTCCAGCAGAGTGACAGTCGACATCGGGGTTCCTTTCCGTGTTGGCCGGCCCCGCAGAGGCTCGGTTTGGATGTCGTGCTCGCAGCGCACGCGTAAAAGCTAATGCGCCGCGCGGGCACGTGACTCAACGTCGCGCGCCGCGCACCGCCAACGGCACTACAGCGCCGCAAGCGCCGCGAGCACCTCGTCGTCGTGTGTGCTCGGCGTGACCTTCGGAATGACGTGCGCGACCACCCCGTCACGGCCGATGATGAACGTCGTGCGCGAGTTTCCCCAGTACGTGCGGCCGTAGCGCGACTTCTCGACCCACACGCCATAGCGCTCGGCGACCGCGTGATCGCTGTCCGCGAGAAGCGTGAACGCGAGGCCGTACTTGTCCGCGAACCTCCGCAGCTTCGTGACCGAGTCGGGCGACACCCCGAGCACCACCGCGTCTGCCCGCGCGTACTCGCCGCCACGGTCGCGCACTCCGCACGCCTGCACGGTGCAGCCCGGCGTGTCCGCCCTCGGATAGAAGTAAAGAACGACGTTGCGCCCGCGCAGACCGGAGAGGCTGACCTGCTCGCCGTCCTGGTCCGGGAGCTCGAAATCGGGGGCGGTGGCGCCGGTCTCGATCATCGCTGGGATCGTATAACGCGGCCGAGGCCTGCCGGCACGCGCCACGGATGCAGTCGGGACCGTGCGGCGATCGTCGCGGTTGCACCGTGCTGATCGGGACGGCGCGGACGCCGGGACAGCGGCACGAATGGGTTGGCAGTGAACTTCCCCAGGCCGGTGCGAGCGCGCTCAGGTACCTTGATCGAGGGGCATTTGGCGGGCGGATCAGACAGGTCGCGTGATGCGACCAGAGGAGAAATCATGGGCTCCAGCACGCACATCCGGCGCAGTACGCTCGGCCGTCTGGGTCGACTGGCCACGGTGGTGGCGGCCGGCGCCGTCGTCGCATTGGTCGTGTCGCCGGCGATCGCGTCAGCCGCGACAGGCGTCACCGGCTACACGATCGTCCAGGGCACCTCGACACCCATCACCCCCGGCGAGACGGTCACCGCCAGCGCGACCTGCCCGTCCGGCAAGGTGGTGGTGAGCGGCGGAATCAGCGCCCACAGCCCGCTGACCTTCGTCAACGCCTCCTGGCCGTCAAGCTCGAACGCCTGGACCGTGATTGCCACCGATACCGGCAACGAGACCTACACGGAGCATTTCACGCCCTACGCGGTGTGCGTCGACCAGAGCTCCGTTCCCGGCATCCACATCGCGGAGAGCGGCCCGCCCTTCAACGCAGACGGCGTCGGCCAAGCCTACGCATTCTGCAATGCCGGCGAGGTTTCCGTCGGCGGCGGGGAGTACACCAGCGACGCCGCCACGTTGCTGACGATCTCGCAACCCGCGACTGCCCCTCCGGCCGGGTGGTTCGCGAGCGTCCGGTACACCGACTCGACCGCGTCGTTCAACACCTTCGCCGTCTGCATCCCGAGCACGGACGTGAGCAGCTACACGATCGGCAGCGCGAGCTACGGCGCCTACGGCACGTTCCTCGGCCTTCTCGGCAGCCCTCCCGGTGCGGCGCTGACGGCAGTACCGCCGGCGGTGACGAACACGGCCGGCGCCCCGTACTGCGGTAGCGGCCAGCTGGCGGTGGGCGGCGGCGCGTTCAGTCACGACTGGGAGAACGGTGGCCGCATCAGCTCGATCTACCCGGACTCGAGCGGCAAGTACTGGTTGGCCACGGCCACCGAGGTCGCGCCGCCCGAGTACTACAACGAGTACTTCCTGCCGGGCGACATCTGCATCACGGGCAGCATGGTCGAGCCGACCAGCCTGACCGCTGCGCCGCAGCTCGTGGAGTTCCTGCCGTTCGCCGGCATCGGCTCGCAGGTCGTGCAGGCAACGCTGACGAGCGGCGGCAACCCGGTTTCCGGTGCGACGATCTCGTTCAGCGTCGGTTCGACGCCGCTCTGCACCGCCACGACCGGCCTCAACGGCGTCGCACGCTGCATCATCTCGCCCTCCGGTCAGGCGAAGGTCAACCAGGCGAACAGCTACACGGCGACCTTCGCCGGCAACAGCGACTACCTCGCATCGCACGCGACGACCCCCGAGGTCGTCCTCTTCTGATGGCGCGGCCCGCGACACTCCGGCGCTCGCGCCGGAGTGTCGCCACCGCAGGCGCGGCTTTCACTTCAACAGGCGCGACAGGCGGCGGTCCTTCAGCACCCGCCCGTCGGTCTGGCAGCTCGGGCAGTAGGTCATCACGTAGTCCTCGTAGTTGACCGCCGCGAGCGGTGTCCCGCAACGCGGGCAGGGCTCGCCCTCGTGGCGGTGGACGGCGAGCGGCATCGGCAGCTTGTCGGGGATCGGCAGCTCGATCGTGCGCTCGTAGTGCTCGAGCGCGTCGCCGAGTGTCGTGGCGATTGCGGCTGACAGCGTCGCCAGCTCCTGCGCGTCGAGGTCGACACCGCGTTTGAACGGCGAGAGCTGCGCCGCCCAGAGGATCTCATCGACCCAGGAGCGCCCGATCCCGGCGATCACGTGCTGGTCGCGCAGCGCGGCGTGCAGCGGCCGCGGCTGGGCCAGGCGGGCGCCGAGGTCCGCCGGGGGCTCCGGCCACGCCTCCGGGCCGAGCCGCGTGAGCGACTCCTCACCCGCGAGCGCGTCGAGCGACAGCAGCTTGACCCACGCCGCCTGTTTGGTGCCGAACTCGCGCAGGCGCAGCTCACGCCCGTCGGCGGTCGCGACCAGCAGCCGCGAAGTGCGGTCGCGGGGCCCGGCCGGCTGGTCGAACAGCTGCAGCCGTCCGGCCGACATCAGGTGCATCAGCAGCGCCAGCTCGCCGCCGGCCGCCACGATGATCTGCTTGCCGCGCCGGCGGACCTCGTCGATCTCGAGGCCCGCAAGCGCGTCCAGCGGCGGCGCGAACGTCTTCAGTGTGTTGATCCCCGGGGCGCGCGCGGAGGCGATCCGCGCGCCCGCCAGCGCACGGTCCAGCCGGCGAACGGTGATCTCCACCTCGGGTAGCTCGGGCACACGCGAAGGGTACGCCCCGCCCGCGGTCGCAATCCGTCGCGGGGCGCGCGTCGGCCCGCCCCGTCGCTCGCGCAGGCGCGCCTCGACGCGCCCGCAGGCGCTACCTCAGTAGTCGATCCCGCCGGAGACCGTGTAGGCGCGGGTCGGGGCGCCGAAGTAGGTGACGCCCACGGGCGAGACCCACTTGGTCCGCCACAGCCGGTGCGAAGCGAACCGGCCGCTGGCGCTCCACGCCCCACGCGAGTCGGTGCGCACGCTCAACAGCGTGCGCCAGCTGTGGCCGCCGTTCGAGGAGTACTGGAGCACCAGCTTCGTCGGACCGGCGGCCGAACCGCTCGCGCCGCTCGCGCCTGTCGCCCCGGTCGCACCGGTCGTCGGCGTGGCCACGGTGTCGCCGGCGGGGCGCACGAGACCCCAGAAGGACACGCCGCTGTGCGTGCGCGTCACCACGAGCGGAAGCCTGAAACCGGCAAGCGCCGGCTTCGCGACCCCCGCGTCGGTCTCCAGGCCGGTCTGGAAGCCGGCGGCGCTGCCGGGCGGATCCGAGCGCAGCAGGTACTGCTCGAACGACGCGACCCGTGGGTTCTGCCAGGCGATCTTCTCGGAGATCGCGTCCAGTTCGGCCTGCTTGGCCTGCGACACGCCACCGGCGGGGTAGGGCACGCTCTGGATGCCGAACTCGGTGATGTAGACCGGCATGTCGGCGCGGATCGCGCCGACCGCGGCGGCGCGGTCGAGCGCCGTGACGAGCCGCCCGATCG
>CAZABN010000100.1:0-7021 GCA_964483345.1 uncultured Solirubrobacteraceae bacterium | reverse complement strand
TCCGCACCAGCGTGTCGTAGTGCACGAACTGGAGGTAGCCGCTTCGCGCCGTTCGGACGACCCCGCTGCCCTCAGCCATCTTGAGCTCGATCTCGGTCAGGGAGAGGCCGTTCGGCGCCACGCCGTCGGACTCGCCGCGCCAGCGCTCGGCCGCGATCGCGGTCGCGAGATCGCCGGCGATGCTGGCGATCACCTGCGGCAGCTGGATCGAGCTCGTGATGTGGTTGATGAAGTAGATCAGCACCCCCATGTCCAGCACGAGCGCGAGCAGCGCCACGGTGATCGAGATGTTCGGCACGAACTGGTTGTGCGTGCCGTTGCCGATCGCCACCAGCGCCAGCACCGAGTAGACGAACGTCGCCACGAACGCCCCGAGCGTGTGCTGGGTGCCGCGGTCGCGGATGAAGTTGCGCAGCATCCGCGGGCCGAACTGAGTCGAGGCCAGCGTCAGCGCGACGATCGTGATCGAGAAGACGACGCCGACCACGGTGATCACGGCGGCCGCCATCGTCGTGAGGATCTGGCGGGCGCCATCCGCCCCCGGCTGGATCACCCATGAGGGCAGCCTGAACTCGCCGCTGTGGGCGGCGTGGTCGAGCGCGTAGGTGCCCGCGAAGATCAGCACCGCGAGCAGCACCTCGAGCGACGGCACGAGCCAGAGGTTGGTGCGCAGCGACTCCCGCCGCCAGGCGGGGATCCGCGTGCTCAGCGGGCGCATGTGTGGGGGAGGTGGCGTTTCATGGCAGCACGAGTTTGCGCCGACCAGGCTTCCCGGCTCACCGCGCTGGATCTTACGGGGTGAGTGGGCTTCGTCCCTCACCCAAGGGGCAGCGGCGTCCGCGACCGGCGGGCGTGGCCGCCAATAACATCCGCGCGCAAATGGCACGCCGCAGTCTGCCGCTGGTCGCCCTCCTGTTCCTCGCGCTGGTTCCGGCCGCCCAGGCCACGGTGTCGCAGACGCCGGATGTCACCGACACGCATTACAGCTCGGTGCTCCTGCGTGTCCAGCCCGTCGTGAAGGGCGTCTCCTGGCGGGTGATCGACCTCAACGACGAGATCGAGCTGATCAATCACAGCCGCGAGACGGTCACCGTTTTCGGTTACTCGCGTTCGTCGGCGAACGTCGGCTACGACGGCGGGCCCTACGCGCGGATCCTTCCCGACGGCACGGTCCAGGTCAATGAGAACTCGCAGGCCTACTACCTCAACAACAGCTTCTTCGCCGACTACGCGAACGTGCCGGCCAACGCCACCGCCAGCGGTTACCCGCTCGACTGGGTGCAGCTCGCGAAAACCGGCGAGTTCCTCTGGCACGACCACAGGATCCACTTCACGAGCCCGGTGACGCCGGCGATCGTCACGAACGTGCACCGCCGGACACTGGTACTCACCTGGTACGTCCCGATCCAGGTCGGCTCGACCAGGGGCTACCTCTACGGCAAGCTGTACTGGAACGCCGAGAAGTCGTTTTCCTTCCCGATTGGTGCAATCATCGCGTTCATCGTGGTCGTGATGGGAGGAGCGGCTCTGGTGATCGCCGTGCGCCGGCGGCGCGGACCCACGCCGCCGCGGGAGGCCTGGTGAACGGCCTGCTGTTCATGGCGCCGGCGCTCGTCTTCGCGCTCGCCCTCTTCGCGCGGCGCTTCCCCGGCGAGCGCCAGCTGAACGCGCTCGTCGCGCGGCGCCGGCGCCGCACGCGCCGCACCCGCCGCGCACCCGCGCGCACGGTCGCCGCCGCCCGGGCGCCGTGGGCGCTCGTGCCGCACGGCAGCGGTCTTCTCGCCGGCGCGCTGGCGACCCGCCCGCCGCCGGTGGCACTGCAGGTCTGACCGCGCTCCGCCCGGACCGGGAGGGGCGCTCGTCCCCACCCGGCCCAACAGGCAGGAGCCATGTCCCACCACAAACGTACTCTCACAGTCGCGTTCGCGACGGCGCTGTGCGCTTTCGCGATCGCCCCCGCCGCGGCGTCGGCGCACGCCGTGCTGCTCGCCACCCAGCCGGTCACGGGCACCACCGTGAGGAGCACCCCGCGCGAGGTGATCTTCGAGTTCAACCAGGCGGTCGGCGGCACGCTCGGCGCCGTGCGCGTCTACAACGGGACCGGCGGCGAGGTCGACGACGGCGACGTCTCGCACCCGGATGGGAACGAGCACTGGATGGGCGTCGGTCTGCCGGCGCACCTGCCGGACGGCACCTACACCGCGACCTACCGCGTCATCTCGGCCGACACGCACATCGTCTACGGCGGCCTGGTGTTCAACATCGGTCACGCCTCTCGCTCGACGCAGACGGTCGCGGGGCTGATCAACCGCAACCGCGCGGGGCCGGTGACGAACGTCGCCTTCGGCGCGGTGCGGGCGCTCGACTACCTCTCGATCGCGCTGGTCGTCGGCACGCTCGTGTTCCTGCTCTGGGTGACCCCGCCGGCGCTGCTCGGCGGCGCCTTCGAGCGCCGCGCGTGGACGCTGCTGCGCGCGGGCCTGGCGCTCGGGGTTCTGATCGGCGTGCTCGGGATCCTGCTTCAGGGTGCCGAGGCGTCGGGTCTGTCGCTGTGGGCGTCGCTGAAGTGGTCGGTGATCTCGAACGTGCTGTCCAGCCGCTTCGGCTGGGTCTGGGGGATCAGGGCCGTGCTGTTCGCGCTCTCGCTGGCCGCCCTTCGGCTGCGTCGGCACCCCGCCTTCACGTGGTGGCTGGTCGGAGTGTCCGCCTACGCCGTCGCGACTCCCGCGCTCGCCGGCCACGCCTCGATCCAGTCGCCGGTCTGGGCGTTCTTCCCCGCCGACGTCGCCCACGTGCTGGCCGCGAGCGTGTGGGTGGGGGGGATCGCGTGCGTCGTCTTCGCGCTGCCCGTGGCGACGCGCGCGGTCGAGCCCGCGCGGCGAACCGCGATCCTGGTCGAGGTGCTGGGCCGCTTCTCGCCGCTGGCGCTCGCGGCGGTCGGCGTGCTCGCGGTCACGGGCGTCGTGCAGGCCTACATCGACATTCGCAGCCTGAACGCGCTGACACACACGACCTACGGCGAGCTGGTGCTGCTGAAGACGGGCCTGCTGGGCCTGCTGATCGGGCTCGGAGCGATCAACCGCGAGCGCGTGATCCCGACGCTTCGCCGGCTCGTGGAGGCCGGCTCGACACCGGGTGAGACAGGTGTGCTGCTGCGGCGCTCGACGCGCGGCGAGCTTGCTGCGATGGCCTGCGTGTTCGCGGTCACGGCGGCGCTGGTGGCCTTCGCGCCGCCGATCGACGCCGCGACCGGCCCCTTCGCGCTGAACACCAGGCTCGGCCCGGCGGAACTCGAGGCCGTGATCGAACCGGCCCAGGTCGGCGCCAACGCGATGCACCTGTATCTGATCTATGCGACCACCGGCGCGGCCTTCACGCAGACGAAGCAGATCACGATCACCGCCGCGCTGCCGTCGAAGGGGATCGGCCCGTTGGCCGAGAACGCGTACCTCTCGGGGCCGGGCCACTACACCGTCCCCGACGCGATCCTCTCGCCGGCGGGCACCTGGACGGTCACGATCACCGACCGGGTGTCGCTGTTCGACCAGTACACCGTCACGCTCCACGTGCCGGTGCGGTGAGCGCGGCGCTCGCCCACGCCGCGCTGTTTCTCCCGCCGGCCGCGGTGCTGTGGACGCTGCTCATGCTCGGGCGCTACCCCGGCGAGGCGGCGCTCGCGCGGCTGACTGCGCGCGGGCGGCGACGCCCGCTGCGTCCGCCGCGCATGGCGGCGCGCGTTCCGGCAACGGTCGCACGGCGCGCGCTCGATCCCCTGGCCTGCTCTCTCGCCGGTCGCGCCCCTCCCGCAGGACGCATCTCACCGAGTTCGTCCATCAAACCTGAAGGGAGCAGTTGTGAAGCGACTCGCAAGCCTGATCGCGGCGTTCGCCGCGCTCGCATTGCCGGCCGCCGCCGCGGCCCACATCAGCCTGCACCCGAACGAGATCCCCGCGGGGGCGTTCGTCACGCTCAACGTGCGCGTCCCGGGGGAGCAGCCCGGCGCCTACGCCTACAGGGTCGTGATGCAGATGCCGCCCGGGTTCACCGACGTGGATATCGAAAACATCCCCGGCTGGACGGCGCGGGAAACGATCACGAACCTGAAGAAGCCGCTGCAGACACCCGACGGGCCGGTCGACCAGGTCGTCTCGCAGGTCAGCTGGACGGGTGACGGCTCGGCCGTCGGGCGGCTCGACAACGGCTATTTCGTGCAGTTCCCGCTGGACATCACGATCCCGTCGAACCTCGCCGGGAAGTCGCTGACGTTCAAGACGGTCGAGTTCTACTCGAACGGCCAGAACGCCTACTGGATCGGGCCGCCGTCGGCCACCTACCCGGCGCCGACGATCAACATCACGAAGGCCGGCGGGGTGATCGAGGACGTCGCCGGCAACGAGGCGGGCCCGCTGCCCGGGTTCGTCCCGACCGGGCAGGCGACGGCAACCGCGGCGACGTCGAGCTCCGGTTCGAACACGCTCGCGATCGTCGCGATCGTGCTCGCGGCGCTCGCGCTGGTCGCCGCTGGGGCGAACCTGCTGGCGCGCCGGCGCGCGGTCTGAGGGAGGGGAGCTCGCGGCGCCGCCGTGGCGCCGCGAGCGATCCTCGCAACACGCCTGTATGTAACGCCTGCTGTGCCATGCGTTACGGCCAGGTTTGCCGCCAAGGCCTGTTCTATGGCGCCTTACGGCGCCGGAAATCGCCGTGTGCCTGGCGCCGCCGCGCGGGCCGGTGCCGGCCGCCGGCTCGTGCGTCCCGGCCGCCGGGTGAAGGTATCGTTGCGCGTCCGATGGCCTCCGAGCTGAAGACGACCGTCACCGAGCTGCCGCAGTCGCGGGTGCGCGTCGAGGTCGAGGTGGCGGCCGAGGAGGTCGCGCGCGCGACGCAGGCGACGGCGTCCCGGATCGGGCGCGAGCTCAAGCTCGCCGGTTTCCGTCAGGGCAAGGTGCCGGCGGCGGTCGTGATCGCGCGGATGGGCCGCGAGGCCGTCGTCGACGACGCCGTGCGCGACCGCCTCGCTCGCTGGTACACGCAGGCGGTCGGCGACTCCGCGGTCGTCACCGTCGGCGACCCCGACTTCACGATCGGCGAGCTGCCGGGGGAGCACGAGCCGTTCCGCTTCTCCTTCGAGATCGGCGTGCGACCCGTGGCCAAGCTCGCGCAGTGGCGCGGCATCGAGGCTCCGCGCCGCGAGGCGGAGGTCGCCGAGGAGCAGATCGACGCGCAGATCGAGGAGGCGCGCGAGCGGCTCGCCCGTCTCGAGACGGTGGAGCGCGCGGCGACCGCGGGCGACTTCGTGGTGATCGACTACACCGCGACGATCGACGGCGAGCCGATCGAGGGCGGTGAGGGTCGCGCGCAGCTGGTCGAGCTGGCCGCCGGCCGGCTGCTTCCCGGGTTCGAGGAGGGGCTGATCGGGGTGCGCGGCGGCGAGCAGCGCACGCTCGAGCTGCACTTCCCCGACGACTACGGCGCCGGCGAGCTGGCCGGGCGCGACGCGATCTTCGAGGTCAGCGTGACCGAGGTGCGCGAGAAGGTGCTGCCCGAGCTCGACGACGACTTCGCGCTCGAGGCGGCCGGTTTCGACAGCATGCAGGAACTGCGCGACGACCTGCGCACCCGCCTGCTGGAGGTCGACCGGCGCGCCGCCGAGAACGAGTTTCGAAGCGCGGTGCTCGCGGCCGCGGCCGAGGCCGCGTCGGTCACGGTGCCCGAGTCGCTGGTCGAGGCGCGTGCGCGCGAGGCGCTCGAGCGCGGCCTCCACGATCTCTCCCATCGGGGCGTGACCAGGGAGGCCTACCTGAGGATCGCCGGCGCGACCGAGGAGGAATTGATCGAGAACGCCCGGCCGAGCGCCGAGCGGGCGCTGCGGTCCGAGGCCGTGATCGCGGCGATCGTGGCCGCCGAGGCGATCGAGCCGAGCGACGACGAGCTGCTCGCGGCGCTCGAAGCGAGCGCCCAGCCCGATCAGAGCGGGCGCGCGGCCGACCCGAAGAAGCTGCTCGCCCAGCTTCGCCGCGCCGGGCGCCTCGAGGAGCTGCGCGCCGACGTCGCCGCCGACCAGGCGCTGGAACGCCTCGTGGAGGCGGCGGTGGCGATCACGCCGGAGCGGGCGGCGGCGCGCGAGAAGCTCTGGACGCCCGGAGCCTGAAGCGCCGTTCCCGCGCGCGCCCCGCGCGCGCGAGCGCCGTTGCAGCGCGGCGCGGACCGCCGGAGCGGCCAAGCCCGGTTGGTAGAGTGGGCTTGGAGGCGGTGCTGCTTTGCACTTGCCCGCAGGATTCAGAGCCGGGCAAGCGAAACAAAGCGAGGACCATGAGCCCACTGATCCCGATGGTTGTCGAGCAGACGTCGCGGGGCGAGCGCGCGTTCGACATCTACAGCCGCCTGCTCAACGAGCGGATCATCTTCCTGGGGACGCCGATCGACGACCAGATCGCCAACCTGATCGTGGCGCAGCTGCTGCACCTCGAGAGCGAGGATCCCGAGAAGGACATCTCGCTCTACATCAACTCGCCCGGCGGGTCGGTGTATGCGGGGCTCGCGATCTACGACACGATGCAGTTCGTCAAGCCTGACGTGCAGACGATCTGCGTGGGCATCGCGATGTCGATGGGTGCGCTGCTGCTGGCCGGCGGCGCGAAGGGCAAGCGCATGGCGCTGCCGAACGCAAAGATCCTGATCCACCAGGTCAGCTCAAGCTTCCAGGGGCAGGCGACCGACATTGAGATCCATGCCCGGGAGATCATCGACGTGCGCCGCCGCCTGGACGAGATCATCGCTCTGCACACCGGCAAGTCGGTCGACGAGGTCAAGACCGACACCGAGCGCGACTACTTCATGAGCTCCGAGGAAGCAACCGCGTACGGGATCATCGACCGCGTGATCACCGAGCACTAGCAGGCATCGATGGCTCGTCCGACCGATTCCAACGAACAGCTGCTCTGCAGCTTCTGCGGCAAGTCGCAGCGGCAGGTCAAGAAGCTGATCGCCGGCCCCGGCGTCTACATCTGCGACGAGTGCATCG
>CAZABN010000099.1:2182-7284 GCA_964483345.1 uncultured Solirubrobacteraceae bacterium | reverse complement strand
CCGGCAGAAGTACCCGCGCTGGTGGTTTGACTGGAACCTCGAGCTGATGCGGTTCAGCGCTCGTGTCGGCGTCTACCTGGCGTTGATGGACGACCGCTACCCCTCCACGGACGAGCATCAGGCCGTGCATCTCGACTATCCCTATCCTGACGCCCGCAACGAACTCAACCGCTGGCTGCCGCTGGTCAAATGGCTGCTCGCCATCCCCCACTACGTCGTGCTGCTCCTCCTCTACATCGCCGCGTTCTTCGTCGTGATCGCGGCCTGGTTCGTGATCCTGTTCACCGGCCGCTTCCCGCGTGCGATGTTCGACTTCCTCGTCGGTGTCGGCCGCTACACCAACCGCGTGATCGCGTACGCCCACGTACTGGTCACCGATCGCTACCCGCCGTTCCGCCTCGCCCCGTAGGTTGCGCGCGACGCCACCCGGACGCGACCGCCGTGGTCATGCCCAAATAGGGTCTGATCACGGCTCTCGCACTGCTTGAGGGCACGATCCGGCCCGCCGCTCGATCCGCCACTTTCGCAACGAAAAGCATCCGATGCCCAAACCGCCAAACACCCGTCGAACACCGCTCAGCACGGCCCGCGTCCTGGCGGCCGCGGTTGCGCTCGCCGACGAATCCGGGCTCGAGGCGTTCAGCATGCGCGGGCTCGCACAGGAGCTCGGCGTCGTGCCGATGGCGCTCTACAAGCACGTCGCCAACAAGGAGGCGCTCCTCGACGGCATGGTCGACATCGTCTTCGGCGAGATCGAGCTTCCCTCCGGGGACCTCGACTGGCGGACGGCGATGCGCCGGCGGGCGATGTCGACACGCGCAGCGCTGAAACGCCACACCTGGGCGATCGGGATGATGGAGTCGCGACACCCGGGACCGGCGAACCTTCGAAACCACAACGCCGTGATGGGCTGCCTGCGCGAGGCCGGGTTCTCGTTCGAGATGGCAATCCACGCCTACTCGGCCCAGGACGCCTACATCTACGGCTTTGCACTGCAGGAGCGCGACCTCGGCTTCGAGACACCGCGGTCGGCCGGTGAAGCCGCGCAGCGGAGGGCGCAGATGATCGGTGCACTCGACGACTACCCGTACCTCGTCGAGGTCGCAACGAAGCTTCCCGAGTCCGGATACGACAGCGCTGTCGAGTTCACATGGGGGCTCGATCTCATTCTCGACGGCCTCGAACAGCTCCGCGACGCCGTGGCCCCGCCTGCATGAGGGCCACGGCCTGCTCGTGGCCCCCCTCGGCGTGATGGCGCGCCAGCGCGCAGCAGCCGCAGAAACGCGGCCCGCCGCCGCCGTCGAGCCAGATATCCGGACCCGGACATAGCGCGCGCAAAGAACCGCCGACGACACGTCGGGTAGCTTTCAGGGGTGCCCGCGAGACCTCTTCGCCCACGCCCGCTGCAGTTCGCCGCGCTCGCGCTGGCCCTCTGCGCGCTCGCTGCGCCGGCCGCCAACGGCCGCGCGTTCGCTGCGAGCAGCGCTTGCGGAGCGGCGACGCAGGCCGTCGTCGCCGGCGTCGACTCGTCGGTCCTGAACGACATCTACGCGAACGAGTTGGCCGGGCAGGAGGTCACCGACGACCTCGGCTACATCACCACGGACCAGAACCTGATCACCGCGCTCTCGCAGGACGATGCCGCCACGACCCTCCGAGCGGTGCAGAAGCTCGTCTACCACCCGGGCTGGCACATCGTGCGCCTGCGCGTGCTCGACGCCTCCAACCGCGTGCTCGCGGACGTCGGCGGCCCCTACGTGATCGCGCCGGTCACGGGCGTCCTTCACTCCGCGACGGGCGCCGTGATCGGCAGCTTCGCGATGTCGGTCCAGGACGACGTCGGCGTTACGAAGCTCGAGAACAGGTTCGTCGGCGACCCGATCGGCATCTACGTCGACGGCCGGCTCGTGGCGCACCTCGGGGGCGCAAGCCTCCCCCGGACGCGTCCGACAGCGTCGACGCTGACGCTGCACGGCGTCACCTACCAGGCGGTCACGCAGACCTACAACGCGTTCCCGACCGGCATGCTGCGCGCCGTGCTGCTCGTGCCCCCGCCGGCGGCGACAACGAGCGCCGAGTCGTGCGACACCGTGCGAGCGGGAGAGTTCGGCCACGTCGCGATGCGGCTCACGGGGCTGCTCGGACCGGTCGGGCAGCACTACTACGGCTACGCGTACTGGGTGCACATCTACACCGACGCCGACGTCTTCGTGCTCAACCCGGGAGGCGCGGTGCTCGCGTCGAGCGACGGCTCGGACCCGACCTCGCTGCCGCTCAGCGGCCCGGTGAGCTACGACGGGCAGAGCTGGCTGGTGTTCTCGTTCGAGCCGCAGCCTCCGGCACGCGTGTACCTCCTGGTGCCCCCGAGCTGAGCGCCCGCGCGCGCGGCGCAGCCGGCGCACGGCGCAGCCGGCGCACGACGCGCGGCACTCACGGCGGCAGCCGGCTCACGACGACCGGCGTCGCGCTGCACGGGTAGCCGTTGCAGACCTGCGGGCCGCTGCGGGCACCGTCGCCGAGGTCGCCGAACCAGTTCGCGCCCCAGCAGCTGACCGACCCGTCGCCCAGCAGCGCGCACGTGTGCTCGCCGCCGGCGCTGAGCGCGCTCACGCTCGCGATCGAACTGACCGCGACCGGCGTCTTCGCGCACTGAACCAGCTGCCAGTAGCAGACCTGCGGGCCGCTGCTGAGCCCGTCGCCGAGCTGCCCGTAGGAGTTGTAGCCCCAGCACTGGGCGCGACCACCGGCGAGCAGCACGCAGGTGTGATCGCCGCCGGCGACGATCGAGGTCGCAGTCGCGAGGCCGAACACCGCGACGGGTTTCGTGCTGCACCACTCCCCGCCGGTGCACACCTGGACGCCGCTGCTCGTGCCGATCCCCAGCTCCGCCGCGAAGTTGTAGCCCCAGCAGTCGACGCCTCCGCCGGCCAGCAGCGCGCACGCGTGGTCGCTCCCGGCGGCGATCGCGGTCGCGCCAACGACACCCTCGACGGCCACGGGCGTGCCGGCGCACGGATCCCCTTCGCAGTTCTGCGGGCCACGGCTCGTTCCGTCACCGAGCTGCCCGTAAGCGTTCTCGCCCCAGCAGGAGACGCTGCCACCGGCGAGCAGCGCGCAGCTCGCCTCACCGCCGACGGCGATCGCACTCGCACCGGCGATCCCCTCGACCGCCACCGGCGTGCTGCTGCACGGCTCGCCGTCGCAGCTCTGCGGGCCGCGGCTCGTGCCGTCACCCAACTGGCCGTGCACGTTCGACCCCCAGCAGTCGACCTTGCCGCCGGCCACCAGAGCGCAGCCCTCGCCGCCGCCGACGGCGACCGCGCTCGCACCGGCGATCCCCTCGACCGCCACCGGCGTGCTGCTGCACGGCTCGCCGTCGCAGCTCTGCGGGCCGCGGCTCGTGCCGTCACCCAACTGGCCGTACACGTTCGATCCCCAGCAGTCGACTCTGCCGCCGGCCAGCAGCGCGCAGCTCTCGCCGCCGCCCGCGGCGATCGCGCTCGCGCCGGCGATCCCGCGCACCGCCACCGGCGTGCTGCTGCACGGGTCGCCGTTGCAGCTCTGCGGGCCGCGGCTCGTGCCGTCACCCAACTGGCCGTACACGTTGGACCCCCAGCAGTCGACTCCTCCAGCCCCCACCAGCGCGCATGTCTGATCCTCGCCGGCGGCAAGCGCACGCACCGCGGTGAGCCCGCCCGAGCCCGTCGCCACGGGGGTCGCCGGCGCCCCCGCGGCAGGCACCGGCCGCGGTCGCACCGGCGCCAGCCGCCCCGGTCGCGCGAAAGCGCCCGCGCCGCGGTCGTGAACCGCGACAGCCGCGGACCAGCCTGGGGTCGCGCCCGCCGCGAGCAACGCGAGCACGACCGCCGGCGTAACCGCCGCGACAAACCGGCCGCGTCGAGTGACGCCCCTGTTCGCGGGCGTCAGACGACGCTCGATCCGCATCGCCGGCCGCACGTTCAGCCGAACGGCGCGCGGACCGCGTCTGTGAGAACCGCGCTCGGCACGTGCAGGCTTCGCCGGGGACCGACGCGGGCGACCCAGGCGCTGAACGTGTGCTCGCCCCAGAAGTCATGGAAGTGGACGGTGATCGCGCGCAGCATGTGTTTGCGGTGGCGCATGCCGTCGGCGATGTAGACGAACCACCTGTACGGCTTGTTCTCGAGTTCGTAGTAGTAACCGAGCCGCTGGTGCGCGCCCTGCGAGAGCACCAGGTCGCCGTGGCGCACGAGTCCAAAGCGCACCGCCGGCTCGATCGGCAGGGTCGAGACGTTGCTCGCCCCGAGCGCCACGCGGACGCTCTGACCCGCGGGGACGATCCTGTCGAGTCTCGCGACGATCTCGGCGATCGGGTGGTACTGGTTGACGTGCGAGTCCGGCTTCTGCTTCGCCGCGACGGCGGCGGCGGTCGCGACGGTGGCGCCCAACGCGCCCAGGGAGGCGACGACGCAGGCTGCTCGCAGCGTCCACGACGGGAGGCGCTCGAGCCGCGCGGCGAGCCGGCGGCGAGCGGGCGCGTGCGCGCACGCAAGCCAGCGCAGCGCGCACCACAGCGACCACGCGAGCACGAGCCACACCCACAGCCCGAGCATCGAGCCCCACCAAGCCGTGTAGCCGATCGTCGCCGCCAGCAGCGGCACGACCGGCGTCTGGGAGACGTTGGCGGCGAGCGCCGCGCACAGCACGAGGCCGATCGCCGCCCCGGCGGCCAGGTCACCGCGACGGCGCCAGAGCCCCACCAGCAGCACGAGTCCGAGCGCGGCGAGGATAGCCAGCGTGGAGTCGTTCGCCGAGCTGCTCGGGGTCACGCGAACGTCGTGCTTGCGATCCCACTCCGACTTCGGGATGTACAGCCACCAGGGCTTCCAGCCGACCGCGTCGACGACCGCGTTCCAGCCGATCGTGGCCCCGAGCGTCGTCCCGCGGTCGCTGGTGGTTCGCACGATCAGCGTCAGGTTGCCTGGGCTGTGCTCGATCTCGTCGAGCAGCGGCGGAGCCCAGCAGACGGCGACGACGACCACGGCGGCGGCCACCCAGCGCCAGACCGGGCGCGGGCGAAGCGCGGGCGCGGGCGTGCCCTCGCCCTCGGCGGCAGCGGCCTC
>CAZABN010000099.1:0-2082 GCA_964483345.1 uncultured Solirubrobacteraceae bacterium | reverse complement strand
CAGCGGCCTCCCGCCCGGCGACGCGGCGCGGGCGAACCGCGTGCGCGCCCTCCCCCTCGGCGGCAGCGGCGCCCCGCCGGGCGCGCCGGCGGGCCAGCCGGTGCGCGATCAGCCCGGCCACGCCGACGACGAGCAACCCGGCGGTCGGCGCGACATAGGTCAGATGGGTCTGTGTGACGAAGCTCGCCACCAGCATCGTGAGCGGCAGCAGCCGGTGATCGCCGCAGGCCAGCGACCAGCAGAGGAAGATCAGCAGCAGGAACGGAAACAGCGCAGCGGCGGGGTTCCAGACGTCGTGGAAGGACTCGGCGGCAAGCGACTGGCACATCAGCGCGATGCCGACGGCCGCCGCGAACATCAGCACGAGCCCGCCGCGCCGGCGCGCCAGCACGACGCAGGCGATGATCGCGAGCGTGTTCACTGCTCCCATCGTCACCGCCAGGCTCGCCGTGGAACCGAAGCGGGCCGGCAGCGCCAGCAGCCAGTAGAGCAGCGGCCCGGGGCTGTGGACGATCTGGCCGGTCACGTTGCCGGCCTCCGAATACTGGCCGACGAGCGGGGAATGCGAGGTCAGCACATCCCAGGCCCGCGTGACGATGATGCCGTCGTCCGCGGCCGGCTGCCAGCCGTCGCTGACCGCGTGAGCGGTCGAGACGAGCACGGGGATCGCCGCCGCGAGGCCGGCCGCGATCGCTGGCGCCGCACGCGCCAGCCCGACCGCCACGCGATGCAGCCACACGCCGAGCGCCAGCGCGGAGACGCCGAGCGCCGAGCGCAGGCCGCCGGCGCGGTGGTGTGGCGCCGAGCCTCGCCCATCCGGCAGTGCGACGCTGCCTCGGCGCGCACTCGCGGTCCCATGATCGGTGCTCGTCGGTCGTCTCCCTCGCTCGGCCTGCAGTGTCCTGCATCCGCTCCGCGCGTGCGCCCAGGACGCCGTCCGTGGCGCGGCTGGCGCGGCGGGCGCCCGCCCGGGCGGGGCTAGACTGCAGGGCCGTGTCGAAGTACTGCCGCCACGGCACGCTCACCGAGCGCTGTCCGATCTGCCACGCGAACGTCGAGGCGGCGGCCCGCGCAAGCCTCGCGCCCAAGCGCCGGCGCTCGAACGACACCAAGCCGCGCAGCCAGCTCAGCTCCCGCGGCGGGCTGATCGTCCGCCACGAGGCGCGCAGCGACGACGACGGCTACCGCTCAACGCTCGCCCCCGGGCTGCGTTCGACCGCGGATGCGCGGCGGCTGGCGGGCGAGATCGGCTTCGCCGCCGCGCGCCTGCAGGCGCTCGAGCAGGATCCTCCGGGTCTGTACGCGCAGATCGCCGCCGGCGACGATACCGAGGAGGCCACGTGGCTCGCGCTGCTCACCGCCTATCTCGGGCCGCTCGAGGCCGAGCGCCCGTTTTCCGCGATCGAGGCCGTGCGCACGAGGTGGCCGGCACTGCCCGAACTCGCCGACGTCGAACTCGGACCACGCGGCACGCACGAGGCGGCACGTGGCGCGACGGCCCTCGCCGCCTACGTCCGCTTCGCTGCGCGCGCGGGCAGCCAGCAGCTCGCCTTCACCGGAGATCACAGCTGGAGCCCGACGCAGCGCTTCGAACGCGTCTATGAGCGTCTCGTGCTACCGGGCCTGCACCGCCGCACCCGCTACGAGTTGCTGGTCACGCTCGGGCGCCTCGGCCGCTTTCCGCTGGCGGCGCCGGGCCTTCTGCTGACGGAGGAGGATCAGGTGATGCTCGCCGCGAAACGCGTCTTCGCGATCGGCGACCGTCTCACGCTGGAGCGTCGCGCCCGCGAGCTCGCGGCGGCGACGGCGGCGCCCGTCGAGGCGCTCGACCTCGCGCTCGAGAACTGGGCGCGCAGCGACCGAATCACGCAGGGTTTCGCCGGCGTGGAGCTGAACGGTGCCGACGAGCGCGCGCAGGCCACGGCGGCCGCCGCGCTCCGCTGCTGATCGCCCGCCCGCAGCTGCTGATCGCCCACCCGCAGCCGCCGATCGGCCGCCCGCAGCTGCTGATCAGTCGAGCACCGCGCGCTCGAAGAGGTGCGCGCCGACCTTGCGCTTGACGCGCTGCAGCGCGTTGTCGAC
>CAZABN010000098.1:0-7388 GCA_964483345.1 uncultured Solirubrobacteraceae bacterium | reverse complement strand
TATCCGGTGAGCGGACCTTCGGCAGCCGGCTCCGCCTCAGCAGAACGGCGCCGTCCGCCTCTGCGGCCGCGGCGCCGAGGGCGTGATTCTACGTCATCGGCGGTTTCCTCGGCGGGCCGTGGCGGCGCGTCGATCGGTGAGGCGACCGCGGCGGTGCGCCCGACCTCCTCGATGCGCACCATCAGCTTCTGGCCGACCATCGGCCCGCCGCCGCGCACGGAGATGATGTAGCCGTCGATCTTGGCGACCGCATCGTCGGCGTCGTACATGTGCGGCTCGACGATCTCGACCAGCACCTCCTCGCCGACGCGGAACGGCACGGCACGCTCCTCGACCTCGGCGCGGGTGCCCTGGTAGGTCACCGCGAAGTGGTCGAGCGCGAGCCCCTCCGAGCCCTCGAAGTGGAAGTACTTGCCGGTCTGCTCCTCGAGCGCGTGCAGCACGCGCGCGTTGTGGCCGGTGAACTGGGCGCTGACCCGCGGGTTCATCTGCACGAGGAAGGATTCGTCGTGCGGGTTGGCTGCGGCGACCTCGCGCAGGCGCCGCTCGAAGTCGATCGCGATCGTCTCCTCGGAGCGGATCACGCCATCCCCGTGGCAGGTCGGGCATTCGCGCGACATGATCTCGCGCAGCCCCTCGGTGACGTTCTGGCGCGTCATCTCGACCAGGCCGAGCCTCGAGATCTCGGCGGTGAAGGTCTTCGTGCGATCCTCGTCTAGCGCCTTGCGCAGCGTCTTCAGCACGGCGTCGCGGTTACGTGCGCGCGCCATGTCGATGAAGTCGATCACGATGATCCCGCCGATGTCGCGCAGGCGCAGCTGGTTGACGACCTCCTCCGCCGCCTCCAGGTTGGTCTTGGTGATCGTGTCCTCAAGCCGCGCGCCCTTGCCGCGCCCGATGAAGGAGCCGGTGTTGACGTCGATCACCGTCAGCGCCTCGGCGTAGTCGATCATCAGGTAGCCGCCGCTCTCGAGGTCGACGCGCCGGCCGAGCAGCGAGTCGATCACCGGGTTGACCTTGTAGGCGTCGAACAGCGCCTGCTCACCCTGGTAGAGCTCGACCCGGCTGACGAGCTCCGGCGCGGTGCGCGTGAAGAACGAGACCAGCCGGTGGTGCTGATCGGGGTCGTCGACCACCGCACGCTCGAAGTGCTCTGAGAAGATGTCGCGAACGACCCGGACCGAAAGGTCCGCCTCCTGAAAAACCAGCGCGGGCGCGCGTGAGCTTTCGACGCGCTTCTCCAGGACCTCGTGCAGCTTGAAGAGGTAGAGCATTTCGCGCTCGAAGTCGGCGCGGACCGCGCCGTGCGCGGCGGTGCGCACGATCGCGCCGCCGCCACGCAGGTCGAGCCCCTTGGTCTCCTTGCGCAGCCGCTCGCGCTCGGCGTCCTCGAGCCGGCGCGAAACGCCGACCCCCTCGCCGGTCGGCGTGTAGACCATGTAGCGCCCGGCGATCGTCAGCTCCATCGACAGGCGCGCGCCCTTCGTCTTCAGCGGGTCCTTGACGACCTGGACGACGACCTCCTGCCCGGGCTTCAGCAGCGACGCGATGTCCTGCTGATCCTGGCCGGAGCCGCGACCGCGCCGGGGCGCCTCGACGCCCGGCAGCACGATCTCGTCGACGTGCAGGAAGCCGTTCTTGTCCAGGCCGATGTCGACGAACGCGGCCTCCAGCCCGACGAGGACGTTGTCAACGACCCCCTTGTAGATGTTTCCGACGATCGAGCGCGCACCGCGGCGCTCCAGGTACAGCTCGGCCACACGGTAGCCACGACCGGGGTCCGCGCCACCGCCGCCGCGTCGTTTCGAGGCGCCGGGGGTGCCGGAGGCCTCCAGCAGCGCCACGCGGGTCTCGCCGCGGTCGACGCTGACAAGTACTTGCTTTTTCACGAGTGTTTTCCATTTCTTCTAGAAGCTGAGCACACGGCCCTTAGTCCCAGCCGCGATGCGCGCCTGCGCATAGATCGACTGGAGCAGACCGAGCGCCAGGAACGTTGTTAGCACCGAGGAGCCGCCGTAGCTCAGCAGGGGCAGCGTCACGCCGGTGACGGGGAGGATGTCCACCGCCACGCCGACGTTGACGAACACCTGGAAAGCGAGCATCGCGACGACTCCGGCGGCGATCAGCGCGCCGAACAGGTTCTTGGCGGACGCGACGATTCGCAGCGTCCGCCAGATGATCAACGCGTACAGCGATAAGACGAACGCGGCGCCGGCGAAGCCGAAACGCTCCGCCAGCGCCGCGAAGATGAAGTCCGTGGTGTTGAGGGGGACGAAGTTGGCAGCGGTGTTGGTCGCGACGGCGCCAAGGCCGAACTTCTGGCCGGCGCCGATCGCGGTCACCGAGTTCTGCTGCTGGTAGAGCGCGTTGGAGATCTGCTTCGCGGGGACCGCGCTCGGGTCGAGGAACGCGGTCAGGCGGTCCGCCTGGTAGGTGTGAAAGCCGACCAGCGGACCGACAATCAGCACCAGCGCCAGCGCCGCGACGCCGAGCCCGAGCACGGCGGCCAGGTAGCGCGACTCGACCCCCGCGATGTAGAGCACGGCGAAGGCCGCCGCGACGTAGACCAACGCCGAGCCGAGATCCGGTTCGGCGATCACGAGCATCGTCGGCACCAGCACGAGCAGCATCACGCGCGCCACGAGCTGGCGCCCCGACGTGCGCCGCGAGCTGTCGACGACATACGCCGCCATGAAGACGATCAGCAGCACCTTCGCGAGCTCGGAGGCCTGGAAGGAGAAGACGGAGATCCCGATCGAGCGGGTCGAGACCCCGCCGATGCTCTTGCCGATCGCGAGCACGATCAGGATCCCGCCGATCAGGATCACGTAGAGGCCCCATTTCAGCTCGCGCAGCCGCGAGTAGTCGAAGCGCGAGAGCACCAGCATCGCGATCAGCCCGACCGCGAGGTAGCCGCCCTGGCGCACCATCTGCGCGTGGCTGATGCCGCCGAGCGTGACGAGCGACACGATCGCGAGGGCGATCGCCGCCGCGGCCAGGATCGGATCGAGCCCGATCCTGATCGAGCGCGGCTCGAGCGTCGCCGGGTCGCGCCCGCGCTGCGGCGTCTGGATCGGGGTGGCGACCATCACAGATCCGTGCTCGTGCCGGCGACCCACTTCTTCGGCAGCCCGAACCACTGCGAGAGCATCAGGCGCACGGCCGGCGCGGCCGCGGCGGCGCCGAAGCCGCCCTGCTCGACGGTCACCGCGATCACGATCGGGCGCTTGGGATCCGGCGCGTAGGCGACGTACCACGACTGGTTCGCCTTCTGCCCGGCGTGCACGGCGGTCCCGGTCTTGCCGTAGACGGCGCGCGGGAAGCTGCCGAAGGTGGCGTAGGAGGTGCCGCTCGGGCTCTGCGCCGCGTCGTGCAGGCCGGTCATCACGAGCGCCTGGTAGGCCGGGTTGATCGCGACCCTGCGGTAGGTCGGCGCCGGTAGCTGCTGCACGAGCGCGCCGGCCGGCGAGAGGATCTCGGTGCCGATCTTCGGCGACCACACCTTGCCGCCGTTGACGATCGCCGAGTAGGCGATCGCCATCTGCAGCGGGCTGGCGAGCAGGTAGCCCTGACCGGTGGCGAGCAGGACGTTCTGGCCGATCGTCCACGGGAGCTGGAAGTAGTGCTGGGCGCAGGCCGTGATCGCGAGCTGCGCCTTGGCGTAGGCCGGCTTGGGGTGGCTGCCGGAGCAGTACTGGGCGAGGTACTGGGCGTTCAGCGCCGCGACATAGGCCTTGTCGGGCACGACGCCGGCGTTGCCACCGCCGGGGAGGTCGATCCCGGGGGAGCTGCCGAGGCCGAGCGCGCGGGCCTGCGCCTGGATCGGCCACGAGCCGCCGTTGGCCTTCGCCCCGACCTTGTAGAAGTAGGTGTCCACGGACTGCGTCAGCGCGCCGACCAGGTCGACGCTGCCGTAGTTGGTGGAGCCCGAGTTGCAGAACTTCTGGGTCGTGCCGAAGGTCACGCACGATCCGTCGCCCAGCAGCGTCTGGGAGCTGATCAGCCCGGCGTCCAGCGCGGCGAGCGCGGTGATCGGCTTGAACGTCGATCCGGTCGGGTAGCGGCCGTCGATCGCGCGGTCGACGAGCGCATCGTCCTCCGCGAGGATCGCGTTGTAGGTCTTGGTGCTGGGGGTGGTCGCGAAGTCGTTCGCGTTGTAGGTCGGCACCGAGCCCAGCGCGAGCACGCGCCCGGTCATCGGGTCCATCGCGATGAACGACGCGGCGGGCGCCGGGGCGCCGTTCAGGCGCGCCCTGTTCTCCGCCTCGTCGACGGCGATGTAGCCCTCCCTCTCGAGCCCGAGGTCGAGCGAGGTGGAGAGCTGGTCCCCGGGCACCGGCTGTTTGGTGCTCGACCTAGCGGCGATCGGGTAGCCGGCGGCGTCGACGTCGACGTGATCGACGCCCGGCGTGCCCTGGAGGTAGCTCTGGTATTCGGCCTCGAGCCCGGACTGGCCGACGACGCTGCCGGCGGCGACGCCCTTGTACGGCGCCCTGTTCAGCTCGGCCGGGGTGAGCTGCCCGAGCCCTCCGAGCACGACCGCGCCGATGTCGCCCTCCGCGTAGGAGCGCAGGTAGGCCTGGCGGACGATCACTCCGGGGAACAGCTGCTTGTGCCCTTCGATGTAGTAGAGCGCGTAGGTTCCGACGTCGTCCATGATGTCGGTCGGCGCGTATCCGGGCGGTGCGACCGCAACATCGTCGACGGTGCTGCGGATCGACTGCCAGCTGACCGCGAGCACCCGCGCGAGCCGGCGGTAGAGGAGACGTCGCTGCGGGCCGGCCGGCGGCAAATCGTCGGCGACGATCGCCACCTCCGGCGCGACGCGGAAGCCGGCGAGCACGTTGCCGTGGCTGTCGAGGATGTTGCCGCGCGGCGGCGGGATCGCGATCGGGCGAACCACCTCCGCGGTCGCCTTCGCGGCGTTCTGGGTGCCGGTCAGGACCTGCAGGTACCACAGGCGGAAGGCCAGCACGCCGAACAGCACGAACATCAGCACGCCGAGCACGCCGACGCGTCGCATGAGCTGCGGTGGCAGCGGCGCGCGGCGCTGGAGCGGGCTCTCGATCACGAGCGCGAGAGGGGGCTCAGGCCGCCGGTCGTGTAGGCGCGCCGGCGGCGCCGGCGGGGATCCTCGGGCAGCGCCGGGATCAGCCAGCGGCGCACCAGGGAGTAGACCGGGACGGCGATCAGCGAGTTCAGCGCGATGGTCAGCAGGATGTCACGCAGCAGCAGCCAGCTGACCGGAGCGGTGACGCCGAGCGTGAACTCGAGCACGGCGTAGCCGCACGATGCGACGGCGGTCGCCGCCGCGCCGAGCGCCAGCGGGGTGAACGGAGCCTCCGGCGCGCGCAGCTCGCGCACGCGCCCGGCGGCGTAGCCGACGAGGACGTACACCAGCGCCGAGACGCCGAGCGTCTGCGCGAAGGCGAGGTCGACGAAGATCCCCACGCCGAAGCCGAAGAGGGCTCCCGGGAGGGCTCCCGTGAGGAAGCCGGCGGCGGCCACGACGAGCGGCGAGAGGTCGGCGTTGACGCCGAGGATCCGCACCTGCGCGACGCCGGCGATCTGCACGAGCACCGAGATGAAGGCCAGCACGGCGAGCCGGAGCGCCAGGTTTGTCGTGTCGCTCACGGCCCCGGCACCCTTGTCAGGACCTGCACGTTCTGCAGCGAGGTCAGGTTCGCGGCCGGCGTGACCGTGATCGTGCCGAGCGGGTTGGCGGCCGACGGAACCCCCGTCACCTGGCCGATCACGATGTTCGCCGGGAACAGCGACGCGCCGGACGTGAGGCGCTCGCCGGCGGTCACGATCAGGTCGCCCACCCTCACCGTGGTCGGCTCGGAGACGTCGACCATCTGCAGCTCGCCCGGGTTTCCCGCCTGCGGCTCGATCGCCCCCAGCTCGCGGCTGGAGCTGTCACGCGCCGCCACGCCGGAGGAGGGGTCGTTGATCAGCGTGACGATCGCCGAGTCCGCGGCGACGTCGGTGACCGTCCCGATCAGCCCGTCCGGGTCGATCACCGGGTCGTTGACGGCGACGCCGTCGCCCGAGCCGGCGTTGATCGTGACGTGGCTGACCCACAGGCTCTCAGGCTGGCCGATCACGCTCGCATCGACCGGCGCGTCGCCGTTCAGCTGCAGCGCGCTGTCCATCTGGCGGAGCTTCGACGCGTCGGCGCTCGCGTGCTCCTGCGCCTCCAGTGAGACGATCGTCTTCTCGAGCGCCGCCACCTTCTTCTGCAGCTTGTCGCGCTGGCTGGCTGCGTGTGAGACGTCGCCAACCCAGTTGAAGAGGTCGTGAACCGGGGTCAGCGCCTTGCTGGCGCCGGTCTCGACCGGCGAGAGCACGTCGAGGAAGCCACTCTGCACCGTGTGCAGAGGGCCGCCGCCCGAGCCTCCGAAGCTCGCGCTGATCAGGATCAGGGAGAGGACGACGAGCAGTGCGAGCACAGCGCGGCGTCGGCGAACGGTCTTGTCATGCACGGTGAAATTGGGGTCGCGTTGAAGGGTAGGGGCGTGGCGCCTGAAGGCTGGTGTTGGGAGCGCGTCGTCATCGGCCTCATCAGCGTCGGCGGCGCCGGCCGTTGCGTCCGGCGGCGCGGTTGGTGCGATGGATGACCTCGAACTCCTCGAGCGAGCGGCCCGAGCCGACCGCCACACATGTCAGTGGCGACTCGGCGAGGTGCGTGGGTATCTGCGTCTCGTCGCGGATGCGGTCGGCGAGTCCCTGCAGCAGGGCTCCGCCGCCGGCGAGCACGATCCCGCGGTCCATGATGTCGGAGGCCAGCTCCGGCGGCGTGCGGTCGAGCGTGGCCTTGATCGCGTCGATGATCTGCGAGAGCGGCTCCTCGATCGCGACGCGCAGCTCCTCGCTCGTCAGCACCACCGTCTTCGGCAGTCCGGACACCATGTCGCGGCCGCGGATCTCGGCCTGCAGCTCCTCGGCCATCGGGAACGCCGAGCCGATCTCGAGCTTCAGCTCCTCGGCCGTCTGCTGTCCGATCAGCAGCTTGTACTCGCGCTTGGCGTAGTTGATGATCGCCTCGTCGAGCTCGTCGCCGGCGATCCGGATCGACTGCGAGACGACGATCCCGCCGAGCGAGATGACCGCGACCTCGGAGGTGCCGCCGCCGATGTCGACGACCATCGAGCCGGTCGGCTCCCCCACCGGGAGGCCGGCGCCGATCGCGGCGGCCATCGGTTCCTCGATCAGGTAGGCCTGGCGCGCGCCGGCGGACAGGCAGGCCTCCTCGACCGCGCGCTTCTCGACGCCGGTCACCCCGGAGGGCACGCAGACCACGACGCGCGGGTGCGCGAAGCGGCTCTGGTGCACCTTCTGGATGAAGTGGCGCAGCATCTCCTCGGTCACGTCGAAGTCGGCGATCA
>CAZABN010000097.1:0-7402 GCA_964483345.1 uncultured Solirubrobacteraceae bacterium | reverse complement strand
CCCATCCCGAACTCGGCGCCGTCGGTGAACCGCGTCGAGGCGTTCACGTAGACGCATGCCGCATCGACGTCGAGCTGGAAGCGGCGGGCGGCCGCGTGATCACGCGTGACGATCGCCTCGCTGTGGCCGGTGCCATGCGCGGCGATGTGCTCGATCGCATCCTCGAGCGAGTCGACGACCGCCACGGCGAGCGTCAACGCGAGGTATTCCGTCTCCCAGTCCGCGGCGCTCGCCGCGACGACCTGCACGTCCGGCGCGCACTCGCGCGTGCGCTGGTCGCCGCGCAGCTCGACACCGGCGTCGCGCAGCGCCGCGAGCGCGGGCGGCAGGAACTCGGCGGCGACGTCGCGATGCACGAGCATCGTCTCCGCCGCGTTGCAGACGCCGGGGCGCTGGACCTTCGCGTTCAGCACGATCTCGCGCGCCTGGTCGAGGTCGGCCGCGGCGTCGACGTACACGTGACAGTTGCCGGAGGCGGCGTAGATCACGGGCACGGTCGCGTGGGCCAGCAGCGCCGCCTTCAGACCCTCCCCGCCGCGCGGGATGATCAGATCGACGGTGCGGGTCTGTGTCGCGAGCTCCACCAGCTCGTCGCGGTGACCGCCCGACACGCTCGAGATGGCGCCGTGCGGCACGCCCGCCGACTCCGCCGCGCGGGCGGCGATCGCGGACAGCACCGCGTTGGAGTGAGCTGCGCTCGACGATCCGCGCAGCACGATCGCGTTGCCCGACTTCAAGCACAGCGCGGCGGCGTCGATCGTCACGTTCGGCCGAGCCTCGTAGACGACCGCGACGACGCCGAGCGGGACGCGTATCTTGCGAATCAGCAGCCCGTCGGGTCGCCGGCGCTCCTCGAGCAGCTCGCCGACCGGGTCGGCCAGCGCCGCGATCGCGCGCACTCCCGCCGCCATCGCCTCAACCCGGTGGCGGTCGAGCGTCAGGCGGTCGATCAGCGCGCCGGAGAGCCCGGCCTCACGCGCCGCCGCCACGTCGAGCGCGTTGGCATCGAGGATCTCCTGCATGCTCGCGTCGAGCGCCGCCGCGATGCTTTCGAGCGCGGCGTTCTTGACGGCGGCGTCGAGCGTCGCCAGCGTGCGCGACGCGCGCTTGGCGGCGGCACAGACCTCCTGAACCGATTCGGTTGCGATCGCCATCGCTCAGAGGTTACGCGAGCACGAAATAGTCGCGGTGCACGGCCTCCGCCGTGGCTCGCGGCAAGAGCTCCCGCACCGCGGCCGAGTGGCGCCCGGCCGCTGCTCGCAGCTCGCCGGCGGAGTAGTTGCAGATCCCCTTGCCGATCAGCACCTCGCCCGCGCCGGGCTCGACGCCTCCCTCCGCTCCCGCTCCGCGCACCTCAATCACCTCGACGGCGTCGCCCTGGTCGAACTCGCCGCGCACCTCGACGACGCCTACCGGCAGCAGGCTCGTGCCCTCCTCGCGCAGCGCCCGCGCAGCACCGCCGTCGACGACGATCGTGCCGCGGCTCGGCTTGGCGTAGCGCAGCCACAGCTTGAAGCTCGAATAGCGCTGCTCACGCGCGACGAACAGGGTCCCCTCGCGCTCGCCGGCGAGGACCCGCGCCAGCACGCCGTTGCGCTCCCCGTTGCAGATCACCGTCTCGATTCCGGCAGCCGTCGCCATGTCGGCCGCCACCACCTTCGAGCGCATCCCACCGGATCCGTGCGCCGAGGTCGTCTGCGTGATCGACAGCGCGTCGAGTGCAGCGAACTCCTCGACGCGCTCGACGAGCGTCGCGCTCGGGTCGGCTCGCGGATCGGCGGTGTAGAGGCCTTCGGTGCCGGTCAGGATGATCAGGCGGTCGGCGCCGATCAGGATCGCGACCTGCGCGGCGAGAAAGTCGTTGTCGCCGAAGCTGATCTCGTCGGTCGCCGTCGTGTCGTTCTCGTTGATCACGGGGACGGCGCCCCACTCGAGCAGCTTGCCGAGTGTCTGGCGCGCGTTCAGATAGCTGCTGCGCGCGCTGACGTCGGAGAAGGTCAGCAGCACCTGCGCCGCGACGGTGTCATTTTCCGCGAGCAACTCGTCATAAACCCGGTACAGACGCCCCTGGCCGACGGCGCTGGCCGCCTGCAGCTCCTCGATCGCCGTCGGGCGCGTGGCCAGCCCGAGCACGCGCGTGCCGCGCGCGATCGCGCCGCTGGTCACGATCACGACGTCGTCACCGGCCCCGCGCGCGGCGGCGACCGCGCCGCAGATCTGGGCGAGCAGCTCCGCGCGCAGTTCCCCCTCGTCGGTCGCGACGATCGCCGAGCCGAGCTTGATCACAGTGCGAGCCATTGCCGCCCGGAGGTTAGTCGAGCGACCCGTGTGCTCTCAGCCTCCTCTCGGGCGCGCTTGAGCGTCCGCCGAGGCACGCGACCGACACTCGATGCCACGGACACGCGACCAGGAAGGAGCACCAATGAGGATCGACAGGCTTCGCAGAGGCAGGACCGTGGCGGTGATCGGCTCGATCGCCGTGATCGGCGGCGGCGCGACCGCGATCGCGGCGACGCGAAACGACGAGCACGGGCAGACCAGGGCCGCGCTCGCGCCGGCGGGCCCGGGAGGCCGCAAGCCGCTCGCCTCGCTGAGCGCCGGCGAGCTGTCAGCGCTCGCCAGGGCGCGCGCGGCGATCGCGGCGGCGGCCACATCGATCGCCACGCCGATCCTCGAGCGGGCGGTCAGCGCCGGGACGATCACGCCCGCCCAGCGAGCCGCGTTCCTGTCGTCGTTGAACGCGACACCCGGAAGCGGGTCGGGCCCCGACGGCGCCTGGACCGGCGCAACCGGCGCAACCGGCGCGACCGGAGCGCCCGCAGGCTCCCCCCACGACGCGCCGAGCGCGGCTGCACAGGCCGTGTACGCGAGCATTCAGCGGGCGATCCAGGCGCAGCTGCGGTCGATCGCGACGCCGGTGCTCGACGCGGCGGTGAGCGCCGGCACGATCAGCTCGGCGCAGGAGACGACGCTGCTCGCGCTGCTCGAGCGCGGGCCGATCGGGCACGGCGGCCCCGGCGGCGGCCCCGGCGGCGGCATGCCGGGCACGGGTGGCCCGGGTCGCCCGGGTGGCGGTGCGCCGGGCGCGCCGTCAGCCTGAGCGGCTCGGCCGTTGCGGGCGACCGGCGGCTAGCAGACCACGCCTCGCTTGCCGGCCTTCGTGTGCCCGGCCGGATGCGGCCCGACCCAGCGTTCATCGACCGGGTCGGCCGCCAGCTGGTAGCGGGAGTCCGACGAGAGCCGGATGCGGTCGGTGCGGTTGTCGAGTGCCCCATGCGCCGTGTACATGCCGAAGAGCAGCAGGTCGCCGGCGCGGTATTCGGCGGTCAACCAGCGGCCGCCGAGCCGCCGCCGCAGGGCCGCCGCGTCCTCATCGAGAATCGGGCTGGCGTTCGGCCATTCATAGTCCTCCGGCGGCCCCTCGCCGAGGTTCTCGCAGTAGCTGTCGACGTCCTGACGGCCGTAGACGTCGCGGATCAGGGCGTGCCGGTGGGAGCCCTCGAGGATCGCGAGGCCGCCCATCTGCGCGGGGATGTCGCCGTAGGGCACCCACGCGGTGTAGAGCCTCGAGGTGCCGCGGCCCATGAACACGATGTCCGTGTGCACCCACGTCCCGCCGCCCGGCGGGATGAGCCGCAGCCAGGTGAAGTCGAAGTGGCGAATCGGCCCGCCCAGCAGCGTGCGGAAGAAGCCGATCATCCGCTCGCCGTAGAGCAGCCGGTGCAGGGGCTCGTTGCCGGCCACCAGCTCGGACCCGTCACGACCGAAGTCGATCACGGCGCCGGGGCGCGCGACGGCCTCGATCGGCGGGCTGCTCGGCTCGAGCACGCCGCCGGCGGCGAGCGCCTCGACCAGCACACGCCGCACCGCGAGCACGTCCTCGCGCTCGAAGAAGCCCGGCAGGTAGAGGTAGCCGTCCTGCTCGAGACGCCGCTGCAGCGCCGCCGCTTCCATGGTGTGCTCGCTCGCGGTCAGCTCCCCCAGCGCGTCCGACCCGAGCTCGAGCGGATGGCCGAGGATCGAGATGCCGGCTGTCGCTGGCGCGGTCACCGCACAAGCCTAGCCGCAGCGTCGCCGATCGCGGGGTGGGCCGGCGCGCCGGCGCGGGCGCCGCCGGCGCGCATGGGCTAGGTTGCGAAGCGCGGTGAGCTGATCGGAGTGCGGCGATGAAGATCGATGCCGGCGGATACTGGCCATCCCTGGATCAGGCCGGCGCCGCCGCGGTCGCGGCGGAGGCGGCGGGGTACGACGGCTGGTGGGCGCCGGAGACGCAGATCGACCCGTTCCTCGCCTGCGCTGTGGCGGCGCAGCGAACCGAGCGCCTCGAGCTCGGCACGGCGATCGCCGTGGCGTTCGCGCGCAACCCGATGACGGTCGCGGTGGCGGCCAACGACCTGCAGGCGCTTTCGGCGGGGCGGTTCGCGCTCGGCCTCGGCTCGCAGGTCAAGCCGCACATCACGCGGCGCTATTCGATGCCGTGGTCGAGGCCGGCGGCGCGGATGCGCGAGTTCGTGCTCGCGGTGCGGGCGATCTGGGCGAGCTGGGCGGGCGGCGAGCCGCTCGACTTCCGCGGCGAGTTCTACACGCACACGCTGATGACGCCGTTCTTCGACCCGGGGCCCAATCCGCACGGCAACCCGCGGATCCTCCTCGCCGGCGTCGGGCCGCTGATGACGGAGGCGGCCGGCGAGGTCGCCGACGGGCTGCTCTGCCATGCCTTCTCGACCGAGCGCTACCTGCGCGAGGTGACGGTGCCGGCGCTGGCGCGCGGCCGCGCGAAGGTGGGCAGGACGCTCGCCGGGTTCGAGCTGAGCGGGCCGGCGCTGATCGTCGCGACGGACTCCGCGGAGGAGATGGCCGCGGGGATCCAGTTCGTCCGGGCCCAGATCGCGTTCTACGGCTCGACCCCGGCGTACCGGCCGGTGCTCGATCTCCACGGCTGGGGGGAGCTGCACGACGAGCTGAATGCGATGAGCAGGCGCGGCGAATGGGCGCAGATGCCGGCGCGGATCGACGATGAGGTGCTGCACACCTTCGCGGTCATCGGCACGCCGGAACAGGCCGTCGCCGAGATCCACCGCCGGTACGGCGACCTCGTCACGCGCATCGCGATCGTCGGCCTGCCCGGCGAGCTCGGCGACGAGCGCCGCGAGCGGCTGTTCGAGGCGCTGCGCACGCCCGCCCAGGGCTGAGCCGGCGGCCGCGCCCCTTCTACACGTCGAGATCGAACAGCACGCCGCCGATCTCGACGTCGTCGCCGGCGACGTAGCCCGCCTCCTGGAGCGCGCGGATCACGCCGATCTGGCGCAGCCGCGACTCGACGTGGGCGAGCGCCTCGTCGTTGCGCAGGTCGTGGCGGGCGAGCAGCCGGTCGATGCCGGCGCCGAGCACCCGGTAGGTCCCGGCCTCGGTGCGCTCGACGCGAAATCCGCGCGCCGCGGCGGGGCGGAAGGTCAGATGCTCGGCCAGCTCGGCGGGGGCGTCGTCCAGCTCGACCGGCGCTTCGGAGGGCACGCGCGCGAGCAGCTCGTGGGCGAGCTCGTCGAGCCCGGCGCGGGTGGCGCTCGAGGTGACGATCACCGGCACACCCTCCCCCAGCCGCTCGCGCCACGCCGCGCCGGCGCGGGCGGCGGCGGCCGGCGTCAGCAGATCGGCCTTCGAGAGCGCGAGCACGCGCGGCAGGGCGCCGAGCCGCGGGTCGTGGAGCTCCAGCTCGCGCTCGATCGTCGCGTGGTTGGCCAGCGCGTCGCTGCCGTCGAGCGGCGCGAGGTCGAGCACGTGCACGAGCAGCTGGGTGCGCTCGATGTGCGCGAGGAAGTCGTGTCCGAGGCCGGCGCCGTCGCTCGCGCCCTCGATCAGCCCGGGGATGTCGGCAACGATCAGCTGGCGTTCCGCCCCCTCGAGCGTGCCGAGCACCGGCTCGAGCGTCGTGAACGGGTAGTCGGCGATCTTCGGCGCGGCCCGCGTCAGCCGCGCGAGCAGCGACGACTTGCCCGCGTTGGGCAGCCCGACCAGGCCGACGTCGGCGAGCAGCTTGAGCGTCAGCTCGAGCGTCGCCTCCTCGCCCGCCAGACCGCGCTCGGCGAAGTGCGGCGCCTGGCGTGTCGGCGTCGCGAAATGCTTGTTCCCGCGCCCGCCGGCGCCGCCGCGCACGATCAGCGCGCGCTGGCCGGGACGGACCAGGTCGTGCAGGTCGCCACGGTCGGTTCGCGCCTGCGTGCCGGGCGGGACCGCCAGGATCAGCGGCGCGCCCGCGGCGCCGTGGCGCAGCGACGCGCCTCCGTCGCCGCCGCTGGGCGCCCGGTAGAGTCTGCGCCGGCGAAACGACTGCAGGTCACGCAGCGACGGGTCGCATTCGAGCACCACGTCGCCGCCGTAGCCGCCGTCGCCACCGTCCGGGCCGCCGCGGGGCACGTGCGCCTCGCGGCGGAAGCTGGCAGAACCGGCCCCGCCGGCCCCCGCCTGCACCTGGATCTGCGCCTTGTCGTAGAGCACTCCCCCATTCTCGACGAAAGCGAGCGCCATGTCCGACGATCGAGTCTTCCTGATCACCGGCGCCTCCTCCGGGATCGGCGCAGCCACCGCCCGCGCAGCCGCGCAGGCGGGGCACCGCCTCGTGCTCGCCGCGCGTTCGAGCGAGCGCCTGCAGGCGCTCGCCGACGAGCTGGGCGGCAGCGAGCGCGCGATCGCGGTCACCTGCGACGTCACCGACTACGCCGCGCAGGAGGCGATGGTCGCGAGCGCGGTCTCGGCCTTCGGCGGCCTCGACATCGTCTTCGCCAACGCCGGCTTCGGTGGCGCGCGCAACCTCGGCACGGACTCCACCGACAGCCCGGAGCGCTGGCGCGAGATGGTGCTCACCAACGTGCTCGGCCCCGCCTACACGATCCGCGCCTGCCTGGCGGCCGTCACCGCGGCGCGCGGGCACATCCTGCTGACCGGCTCGGTCGTCGGCCGCCGGCCGGTGCCGGGCTCCTTCTACTCGGCCACCAAGTGGGCGATCACCGGCCTGGCCGAGGCGCTGCGGCTGCAGGTGAGCGCGACCGGCGTGCGGGTGACGCTGATCGAGCCGGGCATGACGGACACGCCGTTCTTCGACAACCGGCCGGCGAACGCGCTGGCGCCGGAGGACCTCGCCCGCGCCGTGATGTACGCGGTTTCGCAGCCCGCGCACGTCGACGTCGGCGAGCTGCTGGTGCGGCCCACCGGCCAGGCGCTCTGAGGCGCGCCGGACCGCTCCGCTACTGCGGCGGATCGATCGAGACGACGCGCCCGCGCCGTCCGACCGAGAAGCGCACCTTGCCCGCGGCGCGCGCGTACAGCGTGTCGTCCTTGCCCATCCCGACACCCTCGCCGGCCTTGAAGCGGCTGCCGCGCTGGCGCACGATGATCTCGCCGCCGG
>CAZABN010000096.1:0-7521 GCA_964483345.1 uncultured Solirubrobacteraceae bacterium | reverse complement strand
CGTAGGTCGAGAACTTGAAGCCCTTGCGGTAGTCGAACTTCTCCGCCGCGCGCACGAGCCCGAGCGTCCCCTCCTGGATCAGGTCGAGGAACGGCAGGCCCTGGTTGCGATAGTTCTTCGCGATCGAGACGACCAGGCGCAGGTTCGACTCGACCATCTTCTGCTTGGCGTCGAGGTCGCCGCGCTCGATGCGCTTGGCGAGGTCGACCTCCTCCTGTGCCGTCAGCAGGCGCACCTTGCCGATGTCCTTGAGGAACAGCTGCAGCGAGTCGGTGGTCATGTCCGGCTTGAGGTCGAGCGCCGTCTTCGCCTTGCGGCGCCCGCGCTTGTCGGGCGCGCGCTCCACCTCGGAGCCCGCGGCGGTGGCCGGGTCGATGTCCTCGACCAGCTCGATCTCGGAACGCTCGAGGAAGCCGTGCAGCTCCTCCATGTCCGCCTCGTCCATGTCGAGCTCAGAGACGGCGCCCTGAATCTCGGCGTAGCTGAGCACGCCGACCTGCTGGCCCTTGGCGACCAGACCCTTGACCTCTTCGAGCTCCTGCAGTTCCGCTACTGACATTTCGTTCCGTTTCCGTCGCGCAGACGAGCGAGCACCGTCAGGGGCCTGTTCGCCTGCGATTGCCGAGAGAGCCGCTCAAGCGCTCTGGGGCGGGGGCTCCCCGCACACCGCGCAGCTCAAACGTCGCTCGGTATTCTACGCGCTTTACTTTATGTAGTCAACGTTTGCGGCCGCCCTCACGGGGCTTTTCCCCACTACTAATACGCATAACGCATGGGAAGGTTTCAGGTTTCCATGCGTATGCAGGATTTAATCCGCCGGAGCGCGAAATACAGGGCAGCGCCGCGCCGGCGATCTTCTTACACGCCCGCGTGCGAGCGCGTATACTCGCGCCACCACGCCGAGCCACGCTGCGTCCGCGCAGAGTGGGCGGGGGAACCATTGCGGAGGCAGCTCCGCTGGGGCGAATCGGCCGGATTTGCGGTCGTAGCGCAGAGCGCGCGAGCCCGACAGCTCACCCCGTAGGCGACGGTACCCGGGCAGTGAGTGCATGGTGCGCGCGCGTAAAGCCATTCGATGGGCGGTTCCCGGCCTCTGCGTCGGCCTTCTCGCTCTGCCCGCGGGCGCGAGCGCGGGCACCGACGGCGGCACGGCAGCCCCGACCGCGTCCACTCCCGCTGCGCCTGCGACCCCCGTGCCGACAACGGTCGCCGGGGCCCTGGCGGTGACGCCCTCGTCGGTGCTCGAGCACCAGGTCGCCGTGGTCAGCGGCTCGATTCCACTCGTCAACGCCGGCCACGCGCTCTGGCTGCAGGTCCGCCAGGGGAAGAACGGTGCGTGGGTCACCGTGCTGAGCGCCACCGCGAGCGCCAACGGCAGCTTCGCGATCCGCTGGCGCGCGACCCGCGCCGGCCAGCTCACGCTGCGGGTCGTCAGCTCGGACGTCGCCTCAGCCAGTTCGGTCACCGCCACGCCGCAGGCCGCGCTGGCCGTCTATCAGCAGGTCGTCGCCACCTGGTACGGCCCCGGGTTCTACGGCGACCACACCGCCTGCGGCGAGACGCTGACTCGCTCGATGGTCGGCCTCGCCGACCGCACGCTGCCCTGCGGCACACCGGTTTCGGTCACCTACAACGGCGAGACACTGATCGTGCCGGTGATCGACCGCGGCCCCTACGCGAACGGCGCCACGCTCGACCTCACGCACGCGGCCGCCCAGGAGCTCGGCATCACCCAGACCGTCCCCGTCGGCATGCTGGTCCTGAGCGGCCCGCTGATCGCGCCGGGCGAGTTCTTCGGGCCGACCGGGTCGACCGGTGCGACCGGCGTGACCGGCGGAGCCGGCACCTCGATCGCCGGCGGCGCCACCGCGCCGAGCGCCTGAGCTCCACTCCGCCCGCCGCGGGCGCCGCGCCCGCCGCGGGCGCCGAGGGCGCGAGATCGGCGAGCCGAACGCAGGCGGCGCCACCAGCTGACAGCATCAGAGGGCGATGTGGCTCCTCATCGCGCTACTCGTTGTCGTGCTCGCGGCGCTGTGGGCGCTGGCCGTGCGCCGGCGTGCGAGGCTCCCGGCCGAGGTCACGATCGTCGATCCGGAGGGCGGGCCGACGATCGACGCCGATGGCGCGGCCCGCTCGATCCAGGCCGCGGAGCTGCGGATTTCGGCGCCGGCACTCACGGCGCTCTGGTCGCCGGCGTCGCTCGAGCGCCTGGCGCGCACCTACTGGCGCTTCCTCGAGCGCTGCTCGCTCGGGCTGATCCGGGTCGCCTACAGCGAGCACGACCGCGCCGTCGTCCTGCTCTGCCGCCCGTTCGTGCTGATCGGCTTCGACCCGCCGGCCTACGAGCTGACCGGGGACCGCGGTGTGGTCCGCTGGCAGATCCGCGGCGGCGCGCTCGTCTCACACCGCCAGGACCGCCGCGGCGGCTTCCTCCAGATCGACGTCCGCCGCGTCGACGCCCCGCCGGCCGAGGAGCAGACGATCCATGTCGAGGTCGCCGTGCTGAGCTTCTACCCGGCGATCGCCAACGCGATCAGCCCGCGCCTGTATGCCGCCACCCAATCGGCGATCCACGTGCTCATCACGCACGCCTTCCTGCGCTCGCTGGCGCGGCTCGACCTCGCCGAGTCGCGGACGGGTCGCTTCCGGGGCGACGCTCAGGGTCAGTAGCTGCGCAGCTTGGCGCGGTCGTGGCGCGCGTGGATGCGGCGCACGGTGCCTGAACGCGACCGCATCACGAGCGACTCGGTCGTCGCGCCGGTGGCGCCCTGGAAGCGCACGCCCTGCAGCACATCCCCGTCGGTGATGCCCGTCGCCGAGAAGAAGCAGTCGTCGCCCGCCACGAGATCGTCGCGGTCGAGCACCCGGTCGAGCTCGTAACCGGCGTCGATCGCGGCCTGGCGCTCGCGATCGTCGCGCGGCCACAGACGCCCGAGCAACTGCCCGCCGATGCACTTGATCGCGGCCGCCGAGAGCACGCCCTCGGGCGTGCCCCCGATCCCCCACAGCAGGTCGACCGGCGCCCGTTCGCTGCACGCGAGGATCGAGGCGGAGACGTCGCCGTCGCTGATCAGGCGCACGCGGGCGCCCGCGGCGTGGATCGCCGTCAGCGCCGCGGCGTGCCGGGGGCGGTCGAGCAGCACGACCGTCACGTCGGCGACATCGATCCCCTTGCGCGCGGCCACCAGCGCGACGGTCTCGCCGATCGGGCGGTCGAGGTCGAGCAGGTCGGCGATCTCGGCGCCGCCGGCGATCTTCTCCATGTACACGCACGGTCCCGGGTCGAACATCGTGCCCCGCGGTGAGAGCGCGATCACCGACAGCGCGCTCGGCATGCCGCGAGCGGTCAGCGTCGTGCCCTCGACCGGGTCGACCGCGATGTCCACCTCGGGCGCACTGCCGTCGCCGATCCGCTCGCCGTTGAACAGCATCGGCGCCTCGTCCTTCTCCCCCTCACCGATCACCACGACGCCGTCCATGTGCACGCTGTCGAGCATGTGGCGCATCGCGTTGACGGCCGCCTGATCCGCGGCCTCCTTGTCGCCGCGGCCGATCAGCCGCGAGGCGCCCAGCGCCGCTGCCTCGGTCACGCGAACCAGCTCGAGCGCGAGGTTGCGATCCGGTGGCGTGGTGCTCGGATGATCGGTCACGGGACTCAGCGTATACGCCGGCGCCGGCCGGTCGGGGCGGTCGGCCGGGAGCGCCGGCCCACCACGCCGGCGGGGCGGTGCAGGGCTGCTGATAGCTTGCCCACGAATGAGCGCTCAGAGTTTCGTGATCGGAGTCGACGTCGGCGGCACCAAGACTTCGGTTGCGGCACTGCGCGGCACCGCCACGGGCGATCCGCTCGTGCGGCCGACCGAGCGCGCGAGCACCGACGCGCTGATCGCGCAGATCGTCGCGCAGGTGCAGACGGTGGCCGCCGGCAAGACGCCCGCCGCGGTCGGCATCGGCATTCCCTCGGTCGTCGAGTTCGCCACCGGACGCGCACGCTCCTCCGTCAACGTGCCGCTCCAGGACGTGCCGCTGCGCGCCGTGCTGAGCGATCGCCTCGGCCTGCCGGTCTTCGTCGACAACGACGCCACGGTCGCCGCGCTCGCCGAGGCCCACGATGAGAGCGGCCGCCTCGACCTCGACAGCGTCGTGATGTTCACGGTCGGAACCGGTGTCGGGGGCGGGATCGTGATCGACGGTCGCTCGTACCGCGGCGCGACCGGCGCCGCGGGCGAACTCGGGATGACGCTCGTCTCGATCGACAAGGCGATCCCGGCGGCGACGGCGACCTTCCCCCAACCGGGATCGCTGGAGTCGCTGGCGGCCGGGCATGTGCTCGACCGCCTCGCGCGCGAGGCCGCGCAGGCCCATCCGGACTCGGCCCTCGGGCGACAGCTGGCGCAACGCGGAAGCGTCGGCGGCCCCGACGCGGTTGCCGCCGCCATGGCCGGCGACGCCGTCGCGATCGGCTGCGTGGCCACGCTCGGGCGCCGGCTCGGCGTCGGCGTCGCGAACGCGATCAACACATTCGACCCGCAGGTCGTCGCGATCGGCGGTGGCGTATCGTCAGCCGGGGAACTGCTGGTCGGGCCGGCCCGTGCGGTCGCCCTCGAATACGTGCTCCACGGCGTCGGAACCGCAACCGAAATCCGCGTCGCCCGATCCGGTCCGCAGGCCGGGGTGCGCGGCGCCGCCCTGCTCGCGCGCAGCGAATTGAAACGTCAGAACGGAGAAAGCAGATGAGCACAGCCCCGCCGGCGAGCGGCATCGACGAGCTCTGCGTCAACACGATTCGGACACTGGCGATGGACGCCGTGCAGAAGGCGAACTCCGGTCACCCGGGGACGCCGATGGCACTCGCGCCGGTCGCCTACGCGCTCTACACCCGCGTGATGCGCCACAACCCGGCCAACGCCGCATGGCCCAACCGCGATCGTTTCGTGCTCTCCTGCGGGCACGCGTCGATGCTGCTGTACGCGATGCTCTACCTCTGCGGCTACGGCCTGCAGCTGGAGGACATCGAGAGCTTCCGCCAGCTCGGCTCGCCGTGCGCCGGTCACCCGGAGTACGGCCACGCGCCGGGGATCGAGGCGACCACCGGCCCGCTCGGCCAGGGCATCTCGAACTGCGTGGGCCTGGCGCTCGCGGAGCGGCTGCTCGCCGCCCGCTTCAACCGCGACGGCCACGAGATCATCGACCACCACACGTTCACGATCGCCTCCGACGGCGACATGGAGGAGGGCATCTCGTCCGAGGCCTGCTCGCTCGCCGGGCACCTCGGGCTCGGCCGGCTGATCGCGTTCTACGACGACAACCACATCTCGATCGAGGGCGACACGGAACTGGCCTTCAGCGAGGATGTCGGCGCGCGCTACGAGGCCTATGGCTGGCATGTCCAGCACCTCGGCGAGGATCTCGCGCTCGACCGCCTCGAGCAGGCCGCCCACGCCGCGATGGAGGTCGCCGATCGCCCGTCGCTGATCATCTGCCGCACCCACATCGCGCCCGGCGCGCCGCACAAGCAGGACACCGCGAGCGCCCACGGCTCGCCGCTCGGCGAGGAGGAGATCCGCCTGACCAAGGAGGGCTACGGCTGGCCGGTCGAGCCGCCGTTCTTCGTGCCGCCCGCGGCGCTGGAGCACTGCCGCGCGACGATCGGCCGCGGCGAGCAGGCCGAGCGCGCGTGGAACGAGCGCATGGACGCCTACCGCGCGGCGCACCCGGAGCTCGCCGGCGAGCTCGAGGCGATCTTCGAGCGGCGCCCGCCGGCACTGCCGGCGGGGCTGCTCAAGCGCTTCGAGCCGGGCACGAAGATCGCCACGCGCAAGGCCTCCCAGGAGGTGCTGCAGGTCGCCGCCACGCTCGTGCCCTCGATGATCGGCGGCGCCGCCGACCTCGCGCCCTCCACGCTCACGCTGATCGACGGCGGCGGCGACGTCGAGCGCGGCGACTACGGTGCGCGCAACCTACATTTCGGCATCCGCGAGCACGCGATGGGCGCGATCGTCAACGGCCTGGCGCTCAGCGGCCTGCGGCCCTACGGCGCGACCTTCCTGATCTTCTCCGACTACATGAAGGGCGCGATCAGGCTCGCCGCGCTGATGGAGCTGCCGAGCATCTTCTGCTACACGCACGACTCGATCGGCGTCGGCGAGGACGGGCCGACCCATCAGCCGATCGAACAGCTCGCGGCCCTGCGCGCCACGCCCAACATCAACGTCGTGCGCCCGGCCGACGCCCACGAGACGGCGCTGGCCTGGAGCTTCGCGCTGCGCGCCAGCGAAACCCCCACCGTGCTCGCACTGTCGCGCCAGGCGCTGGTCGTGCTCGACCCCGACCTGATCCCCGACGACGCGATCGAGCGCGGCGCCTACATCCTGCGCGACACCGGCGAGGCTCCGGCCGTGGTGCTGATCGGCACCGGCTCGGAGGTCTCGCTGTGCCTGGAGGCGGCGGACCGTCTCGCCGCCGACGGGGTCGGCGCGCGCGTCGTCAGCATGCCCTGCATGGACCGCTTCGAGCGCCAGCCCGCGGCGGAGCGCGAACGCGTGCTCGGCGCGGCCGGGACGGCGCGCATCGCCGTCGAGGCGGCGAGCCCGTTCGGCTGGGACCGCTGGACCGGCGAGCGCGGCGCCGTGATCGGCATGCGGAGCTTCGGCGCCTCGGCTCCCGAGGCCGCCGTCTACCAGCACTTCGGGATCACCGTCGACGCGATCGTCGAACAGGCTCACGCACTGTTGAACACCTGAAAGGAGGAGGCATGGCCAGCGCACCCCACACGACCAACGCCAACCTCGCCGCGCTGGTCGCGGCCGGGACGGCACCGTGGCTCGACCAGATCCGCCGCGGGCTGATCGCCAGCGGCGAGCTGGCCCGGCTGCGCGACGAATGCTCGCTGCGCGGCGTCACCTCCAATCCGGCGATCTTCGAACAGGCGATCCTCGGCTCCGACGACTACGACGACGCGCTCGCCGACCTGGCGCACGAGGGCCTCGACGCCGTGGCGCTCTACGAACGACTCGCGATCACCGACGTCCAGGACGCCGCCGATGTGCTGCGCCCCGTCTACGACGAGTTCGGCGACGGATTCGTCTCCCTGGAGGTCGCGCCGACGCTCGCCGACGACACCGAGGGCACGCTGGCGCAGGCGCGCGACTACTGGGCGCGGCTCGCACGCCCGAACGTGCTGATCAAGATCCCCGGCACCGAGGCCGGCGTGCCCGCGATCGAGCAGGCGATCTTCGAGGGCATCAACGTCAACGTGACGCTGCTGTTCGGCGTCGAGCGCTACGCGCAGGTCGCCGAGGCCTACATCCGCGGCCTGGAGCGCCGAGCCGCCGCCGGCCTCTCCCTGGACGTCCACTCGGTCGCGAGCTTCTTCGTCTCGCGCGTGGACACCGAGGTCGACAAGCGCCTCATCGCGCGCGGGCACAGCGAGCTCGCCGGCACCGCCGCGCTGGCGAACGCCCGCGCCGCCTACGCCCGCTACGAGCAGATCTTCCTCGGCGAGCGCTTCGCCGCGCTGCG
>CAZABN010000095.1:0-7539 GCA_964483345.1 uncultured Solirubrobacteraceae bacterium | reverse complement strand
TACGATGGGCGCGGTCCGATGCCGATGCGCCCGGAGCTACGCAGGCGCGGCGCGCTGCTCGCCGCCGCTCTGATCTGCACCGCCCTGTGCGCCGGGTGCGGTGAGCTGGCGGCGCAGCTGAAGCCCGGACCGCCGCGGGCGCTGACGGTCGCGCTCGACGGCTCGCCGAGCGCCCTGTACGCGCCGCTCTACGCCGCCCAGGCCGCGGGCGACTTCCGCCTCGGCGCGCTGGCGGTCACGATCACCGAGCCGTCGGACCCGCTGCGCGCGCTGGAGTCGGGGGCCGCCGGCGTGGCGGTCGTCTCCGAGCCGGCGCTGCTCGACGCGCGCGCCGGCGGCGCCGGCGTGGTCGCGATCGGCGCGCTGGTCAGCCAGCCGCTGGACGCGATCGTCTCGCTCGCGACGCGGCCGGCGGCCAGCGCGGCCGCGCTCGCCGGCGACACCGTGGCGGTCAGCCCGACGCCGCTGGCCGGCGCGGAGATGCTCTCGGTGCTGGACGCCGGGCACCCCGGCGGCGTGCACTGGACGGCCGTGAACGGCAGCCTCGCGGCGGTGCTGCGGAGCGGGCGGGCGCAGGCCACGCTCAGCGACGTCTGGCCGGTCGAGCAGGCGACGCTCGGGCTCGCGCATCGGCCCGCCACGGTGCTCGAGCTGGCGCAGGCGGGCGTGCCCACCTACAGCGGGCTCGTGCTGGCCGTGCGGCTCGACGAGGCCCACCACGACGGCCCGCTGCTGCGGGCCTTCCTGCAGTCGCTGACGCGCGGCGAGCGGGCCGCGGCCGCCGCCCCGGCCGCGACGGTGACGGCGCTCACGAAGGCGAACCTGAGCGTGAGCGCCGCGTTCGAGCGGGCGCTGCTGCGCGACGTCCGCCCGATCGTCTCCCCCGCCAACCCGAAGCTGCCGTTCGGCTACCAGGGACCGGCGGCGTGGCAGACCTTCGGCGCCTGGATGCGCTCCCACGGGCTGCTCACAGGCTCCCAGAACACCGGTGACGCGATCACCGACGAGTTCCTGCCGGGGCAGGGCGAGGCGATCGTCACGCCGTAGCAGAGCGGCTAGAGGTGCAGCGCGTACGCCGCGGCGAGCCCGCCCCACGGCGCGTAGGGGGCGAAGAACTCGCGCACCTCGCCCTCATCCGCGCGCGCCAGCGGGTCGCCGCCGCTGCGCAGGCGCCCGACCAGCTTGCGCAGGCCGAGATCCCCGGCCGGCAGCTGGTCGAGCCGCCCCTGGCCGTGCAGCGCCAGGCACTCCACCGTCCAGCTGCCGATCCCCGGCAGCGCCCGCAGCCGCCGCCAGGAGCGCTCGTGGTCGCCGCCGTGCAGGTCGACGCGCCCGGCGCAGACCTCGCGCGCGGCGCGGCGCAGCACCAGCGCACGCGACGGCGAGAGGTCGAAGGATTCGAGCAGCGCCGGCGCGGTGGCGGCGAGCGTCTCGGCGCTCGGGACGTCGCGCAGCGGCGTGCGCGGCTCCACCGCGCCCGCCACGCTCGGTCCGAGCCGGCGCACGATCCGCCGCTCGATCGCGGCCGCCCGCGAGTATTCGATCAGCTGCTCGCAGATCGCCCAGGCCAGCGCCTCGAACGGCTCGGGGCGCCGCCGCGGGCGTAGCCACGGGCGAAGGCGCACCAGCCTGCCGATCAGCGGGTCGTCGCGGAAGCGCGCGTGGAAGCCGGACAGCTCGTCGTCGACGCCGAGCGCGAAGCGCATCCGCTCGAGCGCCCGCTCGCAGCAGCCGCGCGAGGGCCCCCAGGCGCCGATCACCACGCTCTGCGCGCTGGGCTGCGCCGCGCGCACGACGACCGGCCGCCCCTCGACGTGCAGCAGACGCTCGAGCACGCCGCCGCGCGCGCGCATCACGCCGTCGGCGCCGGCGCCGGGCAGCCGCAGCGGCCAGCGCGGCGTCAGCTCCAGGCGGCGTTCGGTGGGTCGCGGGGGATCAGGCACGGCGTGCCATTGAAGCGCCCGCCGCGGACGCCCCGCCTCGCGCCGCGCTACCGGCGCGCGAGCGTGTAGACGTCGACGATGAAGCGCTGCGAGGAGAGGACCTCGACCGAGCCGGGGCGGAGCGTCGGCCGGGTGTCGCCGCCGGTCGCGATCGCGGCGCGGCGCGCCTGCGTGCGCGAAAGGCGCCGTCCCAGCACGGCGGCGGTCGCGGCGCCGGCCATGAAGCCGGTGGCGGCCACCGCGGCGACCTGCACGAACGCCGGCGGGCCTTCGCGCACCGGTTCGAGCGCGCGGACGTTCGCCACGACCAGCACGCCGTCGACGACCTCGGGCTCCTCGACGGCTGCGTCGACGCTCCCGGTCGAAGTGGACTGCTCGCGGTCCATCACACAGGCCCTCTCACTCGGCTGACCGCCGGCAAGTTTCGCAGATCAGGCGAGGCTGCGCTGGTAGACGCGGAAGCGCCGCACGATCTCGCCGCCCATGCCCTCCATCGCGCGGTTCATCGGGCGGTTGGTCTCGAGGATGTAGCCCATCTCGCCGCCCTTCTGCGGCGTGCGCTCGGCCGCCTCGAAGTGCAGCTGGTAGAAGCGCGCGGCGACGCCGGTGTGCTGGTAGGCGGGCTTGACGCCGAGCGCGAAGACGCGCACCGCGTCGATCTTGCGGCGGTAGTAGAGCGCCTTCGCCCAGCCGAACGGGAGCAGGCGGCCACCCAGGTGCGCCAGCACCTGGTTGTAGTCGGGCAGCGTCAGCGCGGCGCCGACGACCTCGCCGGTGTCGACGCGCTCGGCGAGGTAGGCCCAGTTCTCGTCGAGGATCGGCTTGAGGCTCGCCGCGTAGTGGCGGACCTCCCGCTCGGTCAGCGGCACCGACGCCCAGTTGCGCTCCCAGGCCGCGTTGTAGACCTCGAGAAAGCGGGTGATCTCGTTGTCGAGGTCGCGCTTGCGCATCGGCCGGCAGACGATCCCGTGCTCGGGCTCGACCTGCTCGGCCATCCGCCAGATCGCGTCGCGAACCCGGCCGCGGCCGCTGATGTGCAGGCTCCACATCAGCCAGTCGACCGCCTTCTCGAAGCCGTAGCTCTCGATCAGCTCCCGGTAGTAGGGGTGGTGCCAGTTGGAGAGGATGATCGGCCGGCGCTCGAAGCCCTCGATCATCAGGCCCACCTCGTCGTTGGTGGTGAAGTCCATCGGCCCGACCATCAGGTCGCGGTCGCGCGCACGCAGCCAGGACTCGGCGGCGCCGAGCAGCGCGTGCGCGGTCTCCTGCGAGTCCTCGCACTCGAAGAAGCCGAACAGGCCCCAGCGGTTGTCCTGGAACTCGTTGAAGCGGTGGTCGACGTGCGCGCTGATCCGCCCGACCGGCTGCCCGTCGCGCCAGGCGATCAGGTACTCGGCCTGCGCATGCTCGAAGAACGGGTTGCGCTCGCGGTCCAGGCGCCTGCGCATGTCCATGTTGAGCGGCGCGATCCAGTGTGGCTCGTCGCGGTAGAGCGCCGCGGGGAGGGCGATGAAGCGCCGCATGTCGCGCCGATCGGCAACCGGCCGGATCTCGAGACTCACCGCCCCAGCCTATAGAGTTCGCCCGAGAACTCGGCGTTGTGCGAGCGGCGAGCGCGGGTGGTTCTCGGACAAATCCCTCATGGCCAACCCTCCCGACGTCTTCGCCAAGATCCGCGGTCACGAGCGTGTCGAGCTGCTGCGCGCGGCGCGCGCGGAGGGCCTGCTCCCCTACTTCCACGAGGTCGAGGGACCGGCGATGCCGGTGGTGATGATGGACGGCGCGCCGCGGATCATGCTCGGCTCCAACAACTACCTCGGGTTGACCGGCGACGAGCGGGTGATGGCGGGGGCACGCGACGCGCTGGCGCGCTACGGGACCGGGCTGACCGGGTCGCGCCTGCTGAACGGCACGACGCCGCTTCACCTCGAGCTGGAGCGCGAGCTGGCCGAGTGGATGGGCACCGAGGACGCGATCGTCTTCTCGACCGGCCAGCAGGCCAACGTCGGCACGCTCAGCACGCTGCTTAGCAGCGGCGACACGATCGTCGTCGACTCCGGCGACCACGCCTCGCTGCTCGACGGCGCGCTGCTGTCGCGGGCCAAGCTGCGCGCGTTTCGCCACAACCGCATGGACAAGCTGGAGAGCACGCTGGTGAAGGCCGCGGCCGACGGCGGCGGCGTGCTGGTCGCGGTCGACGGGATCTTCTCGATGGAGGGCGACATCGCGCCGCTGCGCGAGATCGTCGCGCTGTGCCGGCGCTTCGGCGCGCGGCTGATGGTCGACGAGGCGCACTCGGTCGGCGTGCTCGGCGCGCGCGGCGCCGGCACCGCCGAGCTGCTGGGGGTCGAGGCGGAGGCCGACCTGCGGATGGGGACGTTCTCCAAGTCGCTAGCCTCGTGCGGCGGTTTCGTCGCCGGCGACGCCGACGTGATCGAGTTCCTGAAGATCCAGAGCCGCGCGTTCCTGTTCACGGCCTCCGGGGTCCCCGCCGCGGTCGGCGCGGCGCTCGCGGCGCTGCGCGTGATCCGCTCCGACGACGGCCGCGAGCTGATGGCGCGCGTGCTCGCCAACGCGCGGCAGCTGAACCGCGGGCTGCACGAGCTCGGCTTCGACGTCGTCGAACCGTTCCCCGTGACCAATGCGGCGGGCGAGCGGGAGTCGATCATCACCCCGATCGTCCCGGTCCGCGTCGGCGAGGACTGGAAGGCGGCGCTGCTGTGGCGTGCACTGTGGGACGCCGGCGTCTTCACCAACGTCGCGGTCCACCCCGCCGTCCCACCCGGCGGGGCACTGCTGCGCACGAGCGTGATGGCCACCCACGACCGGGCCGTGATCGAGCAGGCACTGGAGGCGTTCGCGACCGTCAAGCGCGAGTTCGAGGCCGAGCACGGGCCGCTTCCGGGCCCGTCGTCGAAGTAATTGTGCGTCTGAGCACAAGCGCCCCGCCGCACAAAAACCTCGCTCCGAGCGAACGCGCCGCCGGTGAGATTGTTGACCAACCCGCGGGGGCTGCGTAGCGTCACAAGTGCGCTCGGCGCGGAGGTGCGAGGGGCATTGAGAGGGCCCCTTCATCAAGTCCCGGGAGGCGATGGCCACGGTCAGCAGCAACGTCGTTGCGCTGCCGGAGCCTGCCTGCGTTCGTGCGTACACCGTAAACCAACGACTTTTTGCGCGCTCGCGGAGGCGAGCGGCGGGGAGCTATTCAGATGAAAGCGACAGCGATCGCCTATGGGCCGCAGCACATGCGGGCCCTTCAACGCGCCAACGAGGTGCGCCTCGCGCGCGCCAACCTGAAGCGCCGTGTGACCTACGGCGAGACCACTGCCGCGGCCGTGATCCTCAATTCTCCGTGGGAGGCCGAGAGCATGGCCGTCGCGGAGCTCCTGATGAGCCAGCGCCGATGGGGGCACACACGCGCGCGCCGATTCCTCGCCGGCGTGCCGATGACGGAAACCAAGACGATCGGATCGATGACCGATCGCCAGCGACAGAACCTCGCCGCGATGCTCGAGGCGCAGACCACCAAGGTCGCCCCCGTCACGAGCCCGGTCCCCGACGGCGTTTTCGCCTGAGCGGGCCGGCGCGCGCCGCCGCCTCGGAACGCCGCGAGGACGGGCGCGGCGGCCGTCGCGGCGGCGGGCGCAGCGGTCTTCGCGGCGGTCGTACGTGGGGGCGAAACGCCCGCTGATCGCTTTGGCCACGCGGACAAGGACCGCTTGCGCGCAAGGGCATATGGTGTGGACTGCTGCGCTGCTCGCAACGGGTCGCTTGCGCGACAAACCGGTCGGTCGCGCAAGTACCCACGATCTCCTCAGGAGGACACGATGGCAAGGACCCGGATTCACAACGTCTCCGCCGCTCAGTGGAGCGCCAACGGCGAGAGCCTCGGCGCCCAGGATCTGACCCAGCCGGGCAGCGCGCTCTTCGGCGCGAACGTGTTCAGCGCCGCCGAGCAGCGCAAGCGCCTGCCCAAGCATGTCTACTCGCAGCTGCGCGCGACGATCGCCCGCGGCGCCGAGCTCGACACCTCGCTGGCCGACGCCGTCGCCCAGGCGATGAAGGAGTGGGCGCTGGAGAACGGGGCGACCCACTACACCCACTGGTTCCAGCCGCTGACCGGCCTGACGGCGGAGAAGCACGACTCCTTCTTCAGCCCCACCGGGGACGGCACCGCGATGGCGGAGTTCTCGGGCAAGGAGCTGATCCAGGGCGAGCCGGACGCCTCGAGCTTCCCGACGGGGGGCATCCGCGCGACCTTTGAGGCCCGCGGCTACACAGCCTGGGACCCGACCTCCCCCGCCTTCCTGCTGGAGAACCCCAACGGCGCGCTGCTTTGCATCCCGACGGCGTTCGCGTCCTGGACCGGTGAGGCGCTCGACCACAAGATCCCGCTGCTGCGCTCGATGGACGCGCTCTCGGACGCGGCGGTGCGCGCGCTGCGGCTGGTCGGAAACGACCAGGCCCACCGCGTCTTCACCACCGTCGGACCGGAGCAGGAGTACTTCCTGATCGACGAGCAGTACTTCTTCGAGCGCCCCGACCTCGTCACCACGGGTCGCACCCTGTTCGGCGCCAAGCCGCCGAAGGGCCACGAGCTCGACGACCACTACTTCGGCTCGATCCCCGAGCGGATCCTCGCCTGCATGCTCGACACCGAGAACGAGCTCGCCAAGCTCGGCGTGCCGGTCAAGACCCGCCACAACGAGGTCGCGCCGAACCAGTACGAGATCGCCCCGGTGTTCGAGGGCACCAACGTCGGCTGCGACCACCAGATGCTGACGATGCAGGTGATGCAGAACACGGCGCGCCGCTACGGCCTGGTGTGCCTGCTGCACGAGAAGCCGTTCGCCGGCGTCAACGGCTCGGGCAAGCACAACAACTGGTCGATGGGCACCGACACCGGCAACAACCTGCTCGAGCCGGGAGACACACCGCACGAGAACCTCTCGTTCCTGTTCTTCGCGGCGGCCGTGATCCAGGCGGTGGACATCCACCAGCAGCTGTTGCGCGCCTCGATCGCCGGCCCCGGCCAGGATCACCGTCTCGGCGCCAACGAGGCGCCGCCGGCGATCATCTCGATCTTCCTCGGGACAGAGCTCGAGGGGATCTTCTCGGCGATCGCCGACGGCGAGGTCAGCGCGTCCAAGCCGGGCTCGTTCCTCGGGCTCGGCACCCCGGTGCTGCCGCCGCTGCCGCTGCACTCCGGCGACCGCAACCGCACCAGCCCGTTCGCCTTCACCGGCAACAAGTTCGAGTTTCGCGCGCTCGGCTCGAGCCAGTCCCCGTCGTTCCCCAACACGGTGCTGAACACGATCGTCGCCGAGGCGATCGACAACCTGGCGGAGAAGCTGGACGCCGCGCTGAAGGACGGCGCGAGCCTCGAGAAGGCGATCCTCGCGATCGTCAAGGACTCCTACAAGGCGCACCGCCGCGTCGTCTTCAACGGCGACGGCTACTCCGAGGCCTGGCACCGGGAGGCCGAGACGCGCGGGCTGGCCAACCTGCGCTCGACCGTCGAAGCGCTGCCGTGGCTGGTCGAGAAGGAGACCATCGGCCTGTTCAAGCACTACAAGGTGCTCTCCAAGCGCGAGCT
>CAZABN010000094.1:0-7577 GCA_964483345.1 uncultured Solirubrobacteraceae bacterium | reverse complement strand
CCGCCCAGCAGGTGCGCTCCTACAAGCCCGACCTCGCCCACTTCAACGAGTGCGCGCGCCGCATCGGCGGCAAGAAGGGCTGGGTGCACGTGGCGTCGAGCTACTACCACGACGTGGAGCCGTGCGTGAAGGCGAAGATCCCCGTGATCTGGGTCAACCGCCACCGTGAGACGCTCGACGCGGGGCAGCGCAAACCGACCGCCGAGGTTCCGAACCTGCGCGAAGCGGCAAAGCTTCTCGGCGCCGTCTAGCCGGGCGGACGAGCAGAGCCGTGCGAGCGACGGGCGTCCACGAGGACGTGATCGTCGTGGAGAGCCGTGTCTGGCGCACCACCGCGACCGTGGTGCGCAGCGGATCGGAGGCGTTCGTGATCGACTCGCCGGTCTTCCCCGACGAGCTCGAACTGCTGCCCGCCCTGCTCGATCAGGCGAGCTTCCCCTTCAGCGGGCTGCTCGCGACCCACGGCGACTGGGACCACCTGCTCGGGCGCCTCGCGTTCCCGGACGCCGCGCTCGGGCTCGCCGAGACAACCGCGGCGCGGCTGCGAGCTCACCCCGGCGCGGCCCAGCGCGCTCTGCGCGACTTCGACGAGCGCCACTACCTCTCGCGTCCCGCGCCGCTCACGCTCGGCTCGCTCGAGGCGCTGCCGGTCCCGGGCTACTGCGGCCTCGGCGAGCACGAGCTCGAGCTGCACCCGGCCGACGGACACACGGTTGACGGAATGGCGATCTGGATCCCCTGGGCGAGGATCCTCGTCTGCGGCGACTACCTCTCCCCGGTCGAGATCCCGACGCCCGAGGCGTCGCTCGACGGCTACCTGGCGACGCTCGCGCGCCTCGAGCCGCTGGTCGAGCAGGCCGCATACGTCGTGCCCGGTCACGGGGGACCGATCGAGGCGGCCGACGCCCTCGTGCTGCTGCGCGAGGACCGCGAGTATCTCGAGCGTCTGCGCGACGCACGTGGATCGGCCTCCGCGCTGCCGCCCGGCCGCCGCGACGCGGAGCAGCGCCGGCTGCACGCCGCCAACCAGGCGCGTCTCAGGGAAGCGGGCGCCCCATGAACACGTCGCGTCCGCGCAGCTCGCCGTGGGCCTTGCTCGACGCCGAGAAGCCGAGCGATTCGTACAGCGCGATCGCCGCGCCGTTGTCCTCGTTGGTGTCGAGCTCGATCCGCCGTGCCCCGCGCGCGCCCGCACGTTCGAAGGCGAGCTCGACGAGCGCACGCCCGAGGCCGCGTCCGCGCGCGTCCGCCTCGACGTAGAGGTCCTCCAGCCAGCAGTCCGGCGACGACGTCCACACCGAGTGGCGGAAGCGCAGCTGGCAGACGCCGGACGCGGGCGTGCCCGCCGCCACGCTGCCGAGCAGGAACTCGGTGGAGGGGTCGGTGAGCAGCTGCGCGACCGATGCGGCGAACGCGGCGTCATCCGGACGGTCCTCGCCCAGCCAGTCGCGGAAGGCGATCAGCAGGCGTGTGACCTCAGCCGCCTGATCCACGCGCGCCGGCCAGACCTCGCTCACGCCGACTCGATCACCGCGAGCGTGTCGCCGGAGGCGACCGAGGAGCCCACCGAGATCGGCAGCGCCGCGACCGTTCCGGCCTTGTGGGCGGTGATCTCGTTCTCCATCTTCATCGCCTCGACCACCGCGATCAGCGAGCCCTGCTCGACCTTCGCGCCCGTCTCGACCGCGATCTTCAGCACGGTGCCCTGCATCGGGCTCCTCAGCGCGTCGTCGCCGCCCGCGACGGCGGCGCTCGCGCGGGGCGTGCGCCTGGGGCGAGGGCTTGCGGCGCCGGCTGGACCCGGTCCGCTCGCGGCGCCGCCCGGCGGACCGCTGACACGCACGTCGAAGCGTCGGCCGCTGACCTCGACGGTGTAGCCGAGCGTGACGGCCGGCTCGCCGGCGCTCTCGGTGCTCGGCGGCTCGGAGCCGATCGACGCGAGCCAGGCGTCGTCCTCCAGCAGGTCGCGGCAGGTCTCACCCCGTGCCCACTGCTCGGTTGCGAGCAGCCTCCGGTGGAAGGGGATCAGCGTGCTCAGGCCCGTGATCTCGAACTCGCCGAGGGCGCGCAGCATCCGCTGCGTCGCCGCGGCGCGATCGCTGTCCCAGACGATCAGCTTGGCGATCAGCGGGTCGTAGTTCTTCGAGATCTCGGAGCCCGCGCGGACGCCGGAGTCGACGCGCACGCCCGGACCGGACGGCTCGCGGTAGGTCGCGATGCGGCCCGGGTGGGGAAGGAAGCGCAGGGCCGCGTCCTCGGAGTTGATGCGGCATTCGATCGCGTGCCCGCGCAGCGCGACATCCTTCTGGGTGAACGGCAGGGGCTCGCCGGCGGCGACGCGGATCCCGGTCTTGACGATGTCGACGCCGCTCGTCATCTCCGTCACGCAGTGCTCGACCTGCACGCGCGTGTTCATCTCGAGGAAGTAGTAATGGCCGTCGGCGAGGAGCCCCTCGACGGTGCCCGCTCCCCGGTAGTCGACGGCGCGCGCGGCGTCCGTGGCCGCCTTGCCGATCTGCTTGCGCAGCGCGTCGCTGACGATCCATGGCGGCGCCGGCGACTCCTCGATCAGCTTCTGGTGACGGCGCTGGATCGAGCAGTCGCGCTCGCCCAGGTGCACGACGTGGCCGTGGGCGTCGGCGAGCACCTGCACCTCGACGTGGCGCGGGTCCGGCAGGTAGCGCTCGAGGTAGACCGTGGCGTCGCCGAAGAACTTCTCGCCCTCGCGCGCCGCACCCTCGAAGGCCTCGCTGAGCTGCCCGGCCGCCTGGGCGACGCGGAAGCCCTTGCCGCCGCCGCCGCCGGCGGCCTTGACGGCCACCGGGTAACCGATCTCGGCGGCGATGATCTTGCGCGCCGCGGCGACCGACTTGACCGCCATCGTCGTGCCCGGGACGATCGGGACCCCCGCGGCCGCCATCAGCTCGCGCGCCCGGGTCTTCGATCCCATCGCGGCGATCGCGCTCGCCGGCGGGCCGATGAAGACGATCCCCTCGTCCTCGCAGCGGGCGGCGAACACGGCACTCTCGGCCAGGAAGCCGTAGCCGGGGTGAATCGCCTCGGCTCCCGACTCGCGCGCCACGGCGATGATCCGGTCGACGTTCAGGTAGCTCTCGGCCGGTTCGGCCCCACCCAGCAGGTAGGCCTCGTCCGCCCGCAGGACGTGAACCGCATCGCGGTCGAGCTCGGAGTAGACCGCGACGCTCGCGATCCCGAGCTCCTCGAGCGCGCGGATGATCCGCACCGCGATCTCGCCGCGGTTGGCGACCAGGACCTTCGAGAACACCGCGCGCAGCTTAGGACATGGCGGCGCGCGCCGCCGCGGCCGCGCTCGCCGCTCGCCCTTTCCACGCCCCGCGGAGACGGCCAGCTTGGAGCGAATGCCGGTCTGCGCATAAGATCGTCACAGCATGGCGTTCGTGGACGAGATCAGGAGGCTTGTCGGAGTTGCCGAGCGGCTCAAGGGCCCGATCGGCAACGAGGCGAACACCAAGGCACTGCTGGTCGAGCCAACGCTCTCAGCGCTCGGCTGGGACACCACCAACCTCGAGCACACGGTCCGCGACTGGCCCGTCGACAAGGACGCCTCGATCGACTATGCGCTGAGGGTCGACGACGTGAATGTGCTGATGATCGAGACGCGGGGCGCCAGCCAGAGTCTCGACGACGATCAGTTCGCAGCGCGAACGCTCGCCTACGTCGGCAACGAGGGCGTTGCCTGGTGCGTGCTGACCAACGGGCTGATCTATCGCATCTACAAGGCTGACGAACCCGCCGCGATCGGCCGAGGGCCCCTGATCGCGATCGATCTCGCCGACGTCGGCGCCTCCGCCGCCGCAACGGCGGATCTCTCGCTGCTCTCCCGCGAGTCGCTGATCGACGGCAGCCTGCAGCGGCGCGGCGATGAGACCTACATCGACCCGCGCGTGCAGCGCGCGCTCACGCAACTCGTCGCGGATCCGCCGCCCGGGTTTCTCGACGCGGTGGCGCTTGCGCTCGGCGCGCCGGAGGTTGCGGCCGGCCGCCTGAAGGAGAGCCTCGCCAGACTGTCGATCGTCCATGCCGCCGCGGCGGGTGAGACCGGGGCGGCCCGGGCACCCGGCGCGCCGCCGGCGACGACTGAGACCGCGCGGCCGCCCGCGGTCACGGCAACGCCCGAGAGCGCCGCGACGCCGGCGCTCGCAGCGACCGCCGCTCCGCCTTCCCAGCCTCGACCGCTCGAGGCGCCGGCCGCCCCCCCGGCTGCTCCGAGTCGCCCGGACGCCACGCCGCCCGCGAGCACCACGCCGCCCGCGAGCACCACGCCGCCGCCGCCCACGAGCACCACGCCGCCCGCGAGCACCACGCGGCCCGCGAGCACGACGCCGCCCGCGAGCACGACGCCGCCCGCGAGCGCCACGCCGCCCGTCCGCGCCGCGCCGCCCCAGGCTCCCCCACCCCAGATGCCGGCCCCGCCCGCCGCGGCCGTCAAGCCGCTCGAGGAAAGGGTCACGCCGGCCCCAACGGCCACGCCGCCGTCAGACCTGCAATGGACGTCCCGTATCGCGCCGGCGTCCGAGGGGGTGGCGACGCCAAGGCCCGAGCCGCGGCTGCCGGACCTTCCCGGCGCCGGTATCGACGCTCGGGAGACGCTGCGCGAGTACCTCGGCGACACGCCCGCGGCGCTCGCCGACCTGTTCGGCGAGCTTGACGAGTACGCGCGCAGCCTTGAGGCGACACGGCGTTTTCGCAGCGAGCGCGTCGAGTACCTGCGCGGCGAGACCCCCTGCTTCACGATGGAGGCTGATCGCGAGCGCATCCTTCTGTGCCTGTCGCTCGAGCCGGCCGCGGTCCAGGCGTGGTGGTGGTCGCCCGTGGAGAAGCGCTACATGATCGACATCCGCCAGCGCGCCACGGGCGAGATGGAGTACTCGGTCAGCCGGGCTGACGACGTCGACAACGCGCGTCAGCTGATCAAGCTTGCGTACCACGAGTCCGCCGCGCCGCGCGATGGCGGCTGAGTCGCGGTTGCGAGCGCCCGCGCGCCGCGCGTGCGTGGGTCGCTGCGGCGGCGCCGCGGCGACGGCTCGCCGGCACCCCGTGTCGACCGAGCGTCCGCGTCGCGCCGTCAATAGCTAAGATCACGCACGATGGCACTCGTCGACGAGGTAAGAAAGCTTGCGGGAGTGGCCGACCGGCTCAAGGGCCCGGTCGGCAACGAGGCGAACACCAAGGCGCTGCTGATCGAGCCGCTGCTCTCGGCGCTCGGCTGGGACACCAGCAACCTCGACCACGTCCTGCGCGACTGGCCGGTGCATGACAACAGCGCGATCGACTACGCGCTGAGGATCGGCGATGAGAACGTCATGCTCGTCGAGGTGCGCGGCGTCAACGAGAACCTCGATGACGAGCGCTTCACCACCCGCGCCGTCGAACGCGTCAACGAGGAGGGCGTCCTCTGGTGCGTCACGACCAACGGGCTGATCTACCGCGTCTACCGCGCCGACGAGGAGGTGCCGACCGACGAGAAGCTCTCGTTCGAGGTCGACCTCAGCAAGGTTGCCGTGGGGTCGCCCAGCGACTGCGCCAACCTGCCGTTGCTGTCGCGCGAGTCGCTCGCCGACGGAAGCCTGGCGCTGTGGGGCGAGCAGAAGGTCTTCACCGACCCGCGCGTTCGCGCGGTGCTGGCACAACTTTCCGCCAAGCCGTCGGCGGCGTTCCTCGATGCGATCAACGAGGCGATCGGCGAGCACAAGGTGCCGCGCGAGCGCTTGCGCGCGAGCCTCTCTCGTGTGCTCGTCGTCGAGGGCGCGACCCGCGCGCCGGGTAGGCCCGCCCTCACGACCAGGGAGCCTCCCGCCGAGGACCGCGAGCGTGAGGAGCGGCCGGCGGCGCCGGTGCAGCCACCGACGCTCGAGTCGCCCGACAAGGAAGAGGCGCCCGAGCGAACCGAGGCGCGGGAGCGGGGCGAGGCCGCGAGCAAGGCCGACACCTCCGACAAGACGGGCTCCCACGAGACCGCCAGGCGGCGGTTCCTCGGTGGGACCGCCAGGGCGTCGCGGGATACAGCCGCTCCTGATCCAAACAGCTTCGAGGCCGATCCCTACGCGCCGCTCTCGACCTCCGAAGAGCCGTTCGACGACGGCGATTCGTAGCCCGCGCTCACGTCCCTGACGCCTTCGCGCCCGCGCCGGCCGCGACACGAGCCTTTCGCGGCCGCCGGCCGCGACGCAGTTCCCCGCTAGGAGGACTCGCCGACGATCATGCCGGCGCCGACCGTCGCGTTGGTCGTTTCGTCGATCAGCACGAAACTTCCGGTGCGGCGGTTTCGCTTGTAGGGGTCGATCGCCAGCGGTGCGCTCGTGCGCAGACTGACGCGGGCGATGTCGTTGAGCTCGAGCTCCAGCGGAGCCGGTTCGCGTTCCAGCGTGTCGACATCGACACGATCGATCAGCTCCTCGACGATCGCCGTCGCCGTGTGTGAGGTGTGCTTGATCGCGTAACGCCCGCCGGGTCTCAGCGGCTCGCTGTCCAGCCAGCAGATGTCGGCGTCGAACTCTCGCGTGACGAGCGGCTGTTCGCTGATGCCCGCGATCAGCTCGCCGCGGGCGACGTCGAGGTCGTCCTCGAGGCGCAGCGTCAGCGAGAGCGGCGCGACGGCCTCGTCGAGCTCCCCCTCGTAGGTGTCGATCGCGACGATGCGCGTGCGCTGGCCGGATGGCAGCACCACGACCTCCTCGCCGGCGCGCAGCGCCCCGCTCGCCAGCTGTCCGGCGTAGCCGCGGTATTCGCCGTCGCTGCCACCGGTGCGGACGACCCATTGGACGGGGAAGCGCGCGGGGACGTCGTAGGGGTGGTCGTAGGAGACCTCGACCTCCTCGAGGTGGTGCAGCAGCGTCGGACCGCCGTACCACGGCATCCGCTCGGAGGCGTCGACCACGTTGTCGCCGCGCAGCGCCGAGATCGGGATGTTCAGCCAGTCGGCGACGCCGAGCTTCTCGAGGAACGGCGCGAAGTCCGCGACGATCTCCGCGAAGCGCTCCTGCGAGTACTCGACGAGATCCATCTTGTTGACGGCGACCACGATGTGCGGGATCCCCAGCAGCGCGCTGATGAAGGCGTGGCGCTTGGACTGCTCGAGCACGCCCTTGCGGGCGTCGAGCAGGATCACCGCGAGGTCCGCGGTGGATGCGCCAGTGACCATGTTGCGCGTGTACTGCTGGTGCCCGGGACAGTCGGCGATGATGAAGCGCCGCCGCGGGGTGGTGAAGTAGCGGTAGGCGACGTCGATCGTGATCCCCTGCTCTCGCTCCGCCCGCAGGCCGTCGACCAGCAGCGCGAGGTCGATCTCGTCCGAGCCGCGCCGGCGGGAGACCTCGGTGACGTGCTCGAGCTGATCCTCGAAGACCTGCTTGGAGTCGTAGAGCAGGCGGCCGATCAGCGTGCTCTTGCCGTCATCCACCGATCCGGCGGTCGTGAAGCGCAACAGGTCAAGCGTCATCCGAAGGTCGCCGGGGTCGACATCGATGCCGGAGCGTGCGTCGCCATCTCTAGAAGTATCCGGCTTTTTTGCGGTCTTCCATGGCGGCTTCTGAGGT
>CAZABN010000093.1:0-7610 GCA_964483345.1 uncultured Solirubrobacteraceae bacterium | reverse complement strand
AAGGATCTGACGATCATCACGGGCTTCTCGGGGGCCGGCAAGTCGACGGCGATGAACGTCTTCGAGGATGCCGGCTACTTCTGCGTCGACAACCTGCCGCCGGGGATGATCGGCAGCCTGATCGAGCTGTTCGTGCACGCGGGCTCCAAGGTCGAGCGCGCCGCGGTGGTCTCCGACGTGCGGGGCGGCGAGTACTTCGAGGCGCTGCAGGCGGTGCTCGACGACCTCGCGAGGATGGGGCTCGCCCACCGCGTGCTGTTCCTCGACGCGGCCGACGAGACGCTGCTGAACCGCTACAAGGAGACGCGCCGGCGTCACCCGCTGGCGCCCGGCGGTTCGATCGCCGACGGAATCGCCGCCGAGCGCGCGCAGCTCGACGCGCTGAAGGCGCGCGCCGACGTCGTGATCGACACGACCGGCCTGTCCGCGGCGATGCTGCGCGGGAAGATCGTCGAGTCGCTGCTCGGCCAGCAGTCCGCGAACCGCCTCGCGATCACCTTCACGAGCTTCGGCTTCAAGCACGGTCCGCCGCGCGACGCCGACCTGCTGTTCGACGTGCGCTTCCTGCCGAACCCCCACTACGAGCGCGATCTGCGCCCGCTCACCGGGCGCGACCACCGCGTCGTCGACTTCATCGACCGCGCCGGCAAGCTCACCGAGTTCTACGACCACCTCGAGCCGCTGCTCGACTACCTGTTCGCCGAGTACGTGGCCGAGGGCAAGTCGCACCTGCTCGTCGCGATCGGCTGCACCGGCGGGCGCCACCGCTCGGTGGCGATCGTCGAGCACCTCGCGGAGCGCTACGCCTCGAGCGAGGGCGTGGTGGTCGCCGCGAGCCACCGCGACGCCGACACGGCGCCGACAGACCAGTGATCGACCACGTCGGTTTCGAGGTCTCGAACCTCGAACGCTCGGCCGCCTTCTACGACGCCGTGTTCCTCGCGCTCGGCGGGCGGCGGCTGCACGAGAACTCGCAGGCGATCGCCTACGGCATGGTCGCGCCGTCGCTGTGGATCGTCGTGCGCGGCCACAGGCCGGCCCCCGGCTACGGGCACGTCGCGCTGAGCGCCAGGGGCCGCGCGGCCGTGATCGGCGCCCACGCCGCGGCGCTCGCCAACGGCGGGACCGAGGAGAGCCCACCGGAGCTGCGCCCGCACTACAGCCCGCTCTACTTCTCCGCCTACGTCCGCGACCCCGACGGCCTGCGCGTCGAGTTCGTCAGCGGCTCAAGCTGACGACGCCGCGGCGGTCGCGGCGGGCCGCCGGCGCCGGTTTTGTTACCGAACCGCCGCGGGTCCGTTGATAGCCTTGCGCGTCGCCCGGATCCGCTCGCCAAGACTGGGCTGTTCTCGTCACTGCGATGGAAGGATGCTGGGATGCCGGTACGGGTGGGGATCAACGGCTTCGGCCGAATTGGTCGCAACGTGTTTCGCGCCGCGATGGCGGCGGGCGCAACGGACATCGAATGGGTCGCCGTCAACGACCTCACGGACGCGCAGACGCTCGCGCATCTGCTGCGCTACGACTCGATCCTCGGGCCCTACAAGGGGACCGTCGCGGTCGACGGCGACGACATCGTCGTCGACGGGATGCCGCTGCGGGTGCTGGCGGAGCGCGACCCCGGCGCGCTCCCCTGGGGCGATCTCGGCGTCGACGTCGTGATCGAGTCGACCGGCTTCTTCACCAAGCGCGAGGCCGCGGCGAAGCACCTCGAGGGCGGCGCGAGCAAGGTGGTGATCTCGGCGCCGGCGACCGGGGAGGACATCACCGTCGTGCTCGGCGTCAACTTCGATCGCTACTCGCCGGCCGAGCATCACGTGGTCTCCAACGCCTCGTGCACGACCAACTGCCTGGCGCCGATGGCGAAGGTGCTGCACGAGAGGGTCGGCATCCGCCACGGCCTGATGACGACGATCCACGCCTACACCGCCGACCAGCGCCTGCAGGACATGCCGCACAGCGACCTGCGACGGGCCCGCGCGGCGGCGCTGAACCTCGTGCCGACCTCGACCGGCGCGGCGAAGGCGGTCGGGCTCGTGCTGCCCGAGCTCGCCGGCAAGCTGCACGGATTCGCGGTGCGAGCGCCGGTCCCGGTCGGCTCGCTGGTCGACCTCACCTTCGAGGCCGAGCGCGAGACGAGCGTCGAGGAGATCAATGCGGCTTTACACGGACGCGCGGACAGCGGCGAGCTGGCCGGGATCCTCGCCTACACCGAGGATCCGATAGTCTCGAGTGACGTCATCACCAACCCGTTCTCATCGATCGTCGATGGCGCGTTGACCGCGGTGATCGACGGCACGCTAGTGAAGACCGTGAGCTGGTACGACAACGAGTGGGGCTACTCCAACCGGCTCGTCGAACTGGTCGCGCGGCTCTCGTGAAACAGCTTGACGACGTCGACGTGGAGGGCCGTCGGGTGCTCGTCCGGGTCGACTTCAACGTGCCGCTGAAGAACGGCGAGATCACCGACGACACGCGCATCCGCGCGGCGCTGCCGACGATCGAGAATCTGCGCCGCCGCGGCGCCAGGGTGATCCTCGCGAGCCACCTCGGACGACCGAAGGGCGGCCCCGATCCGGCGTTCTCGCTGGCGCCCGTCGCCAAGCGCCTGGCCGAGCTGACGGGGGCGAAGGTCGACTTCGCGCAGGACGTCGTCGGGCCGAGCGCGCGGGCCGCGGTGGAGCGGCTCGCCCCGGGCGACATCGTGCTGCTCGAGAACCTCCGCTTCGAGCCGGGAGAGACGAAGAACGACGACGCCCTGGCGGCGGCGCTCGGGTCGCTCGCCGACGTCTACGTCAACGACGCGTTCGGCTCCGCGCACCGCGCGCACGCCTCGACCGAGGGCGTCACGCACCACGTGCACGACGCCGTCGCGGGGCTGCTGCTCGAGCGCGAGGTGACGGCGCTGCAGGCGATCCTGGCCGACCCCGCGCGGCCGCTGGTGGCGGTGCTCGGCGGGGCCAAGGTGACCGACAAGATCGCGGTCATCGAACGCTTCCTCGAGCTCGCCGACACGGTCCTGATCGGCGGCGCGATGTGCTTCCCGTTCCTCAGCGTCCAGGGCCACACGATCGGCTCCTCGTTGTGCGAGCAGGAGGGGCTCGAGCCGGCCCGCAGCGCGCTGGAGCGCGCGACCTCGTCGCACGCGAAGCTGGTGCTGCCCGTCGATCTCGGGCTCGGCGAGCGCGTCGAGGCCGACGCCCCGCGACGCGACCTCGACGGCGTGGACGTGCCCGACGGCTGGATGGGGCTGGACATCGGTCCGCGCACCGTCGCGATCTACGCCGAGGCGATCGCCGGGGCCGGCACGGTCTTCTGGAACGGGCCGATGGGGGTGTTCGAGCTCGACGCCTTCGCCGCCGGGACGCGCGCGGTGGCCGAGGCCGTCGCGGCGGCGCCCGGCACGACCGTCGCCGGCGGCGGCGATTCGGTCGCGGCGCTCAAGAAGTTCGGGCTGGACGGCGCGGTGACCCACCTCTCGACCGGTGGCGGCGCGACGCTCGAGCTGATCGAGGGGCGCACGCTCCCCGGAGTCGAGGCGCTCGAACTCGCCGCGGGCCGTCAATGAGCAGGACGCCGCTGATCGCCGGCAACTGGAAGATGTACAAGACGGTCGCGGAGGCGGAGCGCTACATCCAGGCGCTGCTGCCGCGCGTCGCGAGCCTCGAGGGCGTCGAGGTCGCGATCTGCACGCCGTTCACGGCGCTTCACGCGATGGTCGAGAGCGCGCGCGGCTCGCGCGTCGGCGTGTACGCGCAGAACATGCACGAGGCGCCGGAGGGGGCGTTCACCGGCGAGGTTTCGGCGCCGATGCTCGTCGAGCTGGACGTGACGGGCGTCGTGATCGGCCACAGCGAGCGGCGCCAGCACTTCTGTGAAAGCGACCGGTCGGTGGCGCTGAAGCTGGCCGCCGCGCTCGAAGCCGGGCTGCGCCCGATCCTCTGCGTCGGCGAGACCGAGGAGGAACGGCTCGCCGGCGACACCGAGCGCAAGCTGCGCCACCAGGTGCAGGAGGGTCTCGAGCTGGTGCCGAAGGAGCGTCTGGCGGAGGTCGCGATCGCCTACGAGCCGATCTGGGCGATCGGCACCGGCCGGGTCGCCACGCCGGAGCAGGCGCAGGAGGCCGCGAGCTTCGTGCGCGCTCTGGTCGGGGCGCTGCACAAGGGCGTGGCCGAGGAGGTCAGCGTGCTCTACGGCGGCTCGGTGAACCCCGGCAACGCCGGCGAGCTGCTCGCGCTGCGCGACGTCGACGGCGCGCTGGTTGGCGGGGCGTCGCTCGACGCCGAGTCGTTCGCGGCGATCGCGACCGCCGCGCGCGACGGGGCGCGATGACGCTGCCGCCGGGACCGCTGACGATCCCGGCGCCGAGCCTCGCGCTGATCATCCTCGACGGCTGGGGGATCGCGCCGCCCGGGCCCGGAAACGCGGTGCTGCTCGCGAACACGCCGGTCTTCGACGAGCTGTGGGCGCAGTACCCGCACACCCAGCTGATCGCCTGCGGGCGTGCCGTCGGGCTGCCCGACGGCCAGATGGGCAACTCCGAGGTCGGCCATCTCAACCTCGGCGCCGGCGCCGTGATGCGCCAGGACCTGACGCGCCTGGACGACGCGCTCAGCGACGGCACGCTCGGCGCCAACCCGGTGATTCGCGAGGCCCTCGCCGGCCCGGGACGGGTGCACCTGATCGGCCTCGTTTCCGACGGCGGCGTGCATTCCTCGGAGGCGCACCTGCTGTCGCTGATCGACCTGGCGGGCGAGCTCGACGCCGGCGAGGTCATCGTGCACTGCTTCACCGACGGGCGCGACACCGCGCCGGACGCGGGGCTCGAGGCGGTCGGCCGGGTCGAGCGCCACGGCGGCGCGCGCGTCGGCTCGGTGGTCGGGCGCTACTGGGCGATGGACCGCGACAAGCGCTGGGACCGCGTGCAGCGCGCCTACGACCTGCTCGTGCGCGCCAGCGCCCCCCACAGCGCCGCCACCGGCGTCGAGGCGGTCGCGGCGGCATACGAGCGCGGCGAGACCGACGAGTTCCTCGAGCCGACGCTGGTCGGCACGCCGGCGCCGATCGCGCCGGGCGATCGCGTCTTCTGCTTCAACTTCCGCCCCGACCGGATGCGCGAGATCGTGCGGGCGCTGGCCGACCCGAGCTTCACCGAGGTCGACCGCCACGGCATCGCGACGGTCGCGCACCTGAGCTGCATGACGCAGTACGAGGAGGACTTCCCGTATCCGGTCGCGTTCGCGCCCGAGCACCCGAGCACGACCCTCTCGGCGGTGATCGCCGCCACCGGCGACCGCCAGCTGCACGTCGCCGAAACCGAGAAGTACCCGCACGTGACGTACTTCTTCAACGGCGGAGAGGAGGAGCCCGAGCCGGGCGAGCGCCGCGAGCTGGTCCCCTCGCCGCGCGACGTCGCGACCTATGACCTCAAACCGCAGATGAGCGCGCGCGAAGCGGCCGCCGCCTTCGTCGGCGCCTGGAGCGAGGACCATCCGCGCTTCGGGATCATCAACTTCGCGAACTCCGACATGGTCGGCCACACCGGCGTGATCGCGGCCGCGGTGAGCGCCGTGGAGGTCGTCGACGAATGTCTCGGCGCGGTCGTCGGCGCCGTCCACGCGAGCGGTGGCGTCTGCATCGTCACCGCCGACCACGGCAACAGCGACGAGATGCTCAACCCCGACGGCAGCCCCCAGACCGCCCACTCGCTGAACCCGGTGCCGCTGATCGTGACGACGCCGGCCGTGCGCCTGGAGCGCGAGGGGGTCCTCGCCGACGTGGCTCCGACAGCGCTCCAACTGCTCGGGCTCGCCCAGCCGCCGGCGATGACCGGCCGCTCGCTGGCCGACCCCGCCGCCTGACGCGCGCCGCGCCGACGCCCGCCGGCCGAGCGCGAGCCCGAAGCCGCGCGCCTACGCGCCCGGCGGCGGCGGCTTGAGCGCCGCGGCGACCACCGCGACCATCGTCCGCAGGCTCTCGGCCGTCACGTTGCCGGCGAAGCCGACCGCGTTGCGCTGCAGCGGATCGAGTGCGCCGAGGCTGATGCTGTCGGGCTTCTCCTGCTTCGCGGCCTCCAGCAGTGCGTTGTAGACCTTGCCGATCTCCCACGGGATGGGGCCCGTCCTGGGCAGGGCGTCCTGCAGCGCGAGCGCCTCGGAGTACGCGGACATGGCCCCGAACATTACCGCCGGCCCGCCGGCGGGCCCAGCCCGCGAACGGCGCCGCGGCCGGCGTGACGCGGCGCTAGCCGCCCGCCGCCGCGCGCCCGCGGCGCCGTCGCCACCACCACCACGCGAACAGCGCGAACACGGCGAGCGCGACCGGGATCCCGTAGAGGCCGATCTGGGTGAACACGTGCTCGGCGCCGTGGCCGCCGTAATAGGCGGCGAGCGCGACGCTCGTCGCCCACGCCGCGCCGCCGAGCGCGTTGAAGAGCAGGAAGACCGGCCAGCGCATGTCACTCGCGCCGGCGAGCCACGACGTCCAGACGCGCAGACCGGTGATCCAGCGGCCGAGGAAGACCGCCTTCGCGCCGTGGCGCTCGAAGAACGGGTCGCCGATCTCGAGCACGCGGCGGCGCTCGGACTCGAACCGCCCGGGGCGCTCGAGCAGCGCGCGCCCGCCGCGGCGGCCGATCACGAAGCCGATGTTGTCGCCGATGATCGCGCCGGCGGCGGCGACGACGATCACGAGGACGATCGACAGGCGCCCGCTCGCGGCGGCCAGGCCGGCGAAGATCACCGCGGTCTCGCCGGGCAGCGGGATCCCCAGCGCCTCGACGGCGACGAACGCCCCGAGCGCCGGGTAGCCGAGGTTCTGGGTGACGCTGAGGAAGCTTGCCAGCACGCTCATCGTGGGGCCGCCGCGCTCTCTTAGGATGCCGCGATGACCGCGCTGCGCATTATCGCCCGCGACACGGACTCGCGCGCGCGGGCCGGTGTGCTGGTGACGGCGCACGGCGAGGTCGCGACGCCCGCCTTCGTGCCGCTCGCCACCGCGGGCAGCGTGCGGACCCTGTCGTGCGCCGAGGTCGCGGCGCTCGGCTACGAGCTGGTGCTCGGCAACACCTTCCACCTGATGCTGCGCCCGGGCGGCGAGCTGATCGAGAGCTTCGGCGGCCTGCACCGCTTCATGGGCTGGGAGGGGGCGGTGATCACCGACTCCGGCGGCTTCCAGGTCTTCTCGATGGGTCACGGCACGGTCGCCGACGAGATCAAGGGCCGCCGCGGCGGCGCGGGGGAGGGCTCGATCCTCGCGATCGAGGAGGAGGGCGTCCGCTTTCGCTCCTACATCGACGGCTCGGAGCGCTTCATCAGCCCGGAGATCTCGATGGCGGTGCAGGCCCAGCTGCACTCCGACATCGTGCTCGCCTTCGACGAGTGCACCCCGTTTCACGCCGAGCGCGACTACACCGCCCGCTCGACCGAGCGCACCCACCGCTGGCTCGAGCGCTGCCTGCACTGGCGCGCCGGGCATGACGTCCCGCCGTCGCTCTTCTACGGCATCGTCCAGGGCGGCGTCCACGAGGACCTGCGGATCGCCTCGGCGGCGGCGGTCGCCGCGAGCGCCGCCGACGGGATCGCGATCGGCGGCTCGCTCGGCCAGGACAA
>CAZABN010000092.1:0-7658 GCA_964483345.1 uncultured Solirubrobacteraceae bacterium | reverse complement strand
CCGACGCCGACACGCCGATGCACGCGATGATGGAGCCCGAGCAGATGCTCGAGCACGCCCGCGCGGCGGAGGCCGCCGGCGCGCACCGCTTCTGCATGGTCGCGCAGGGGCAGGGGCTCTCGAAGCGCGACTTCGAGAAGGTTTTGGCCGGCGCCCGGCTCGTCGCCGAGCACACCAACCTGAAGCGCTGCGCCTCGATCGGCCACATGTCGGTGGAGCGCGCGAAGGCGCTGCGCGAGGCCGGCATCCAGCGCGTGCACCACAACGTCGAATCGGCCGAGAGCTTCTACCCGGAGGTCTCGAGCACGGTCCGCTACGAGGGCCGGCTGCGGACGATCGCGGCGGTCCGCGAAGCCGGGCTGGAGACCTGCGTCGGCGGCATCCTGAATCTCGGCGAGAGCCCCGAGCAGCGTGTCGAGATGGCGTTCGAACTGGCCGCCATCAACCCGACCAGCGTGCCGATCAACCTGCTGATCCCGCGCGAGGGAACCAAGTTCGGCGACCGCGAGCTGATGGATCCGTGGGAGGCGGTGAAGTGGGTCGCGATCTTCCGCCTGATCCTCCCCGACGCGCTCTTCCGGCTCTGCGGCGGGCGGATCGAGAACCTCGCGGAGCTGGCGCCGCTCGCGGTCCGCGCGGGACTGAACGGCGTGATGATGGGCAACTTCCTGACCGCGCTTGGGGCGACCCCGGCCGAGGACCGCGCGATGTTCGAGCGCCAGGGCCTCAACGTCGCGCGTCAACCCGACAACGGCGCCAACCCGCGCCCCGACAACCGCGCCGGCTGGCTGGAGGGCGACACGCCCGACGTGATCGAGGAGTACCTCGAAGGGGAGGCCGAACTGAAGCTCGCGCTTTGGGACCCTTCGACGCAGCTGCGCTACCGCGCCAAGCGCGAACGCGAGCGCGAGCGGAGCCGATGAACGACATCGCCGCCCAGTTGGAACGGCTGCGTGATGCGGGCCTCTACCGGCGAACCCGCCTGATCAGCGGCCCACAGGGCCCGCGCGTGATGCTCGACGGGACACCGGTGGTGCTGCTGTGCTCCAACAACTACCTGGGCTTTGCCGACCACCCGCGCGTGCGCGAGGCCGCCGCCGACGCGGCGATGCGCTGGGGCGTCGGCGCTGGCGCCTCGCGTCTGGTCTCGGGCACGATGACGATCCACGAGCGACTCGAGCGCCGGCTGGCCGAGTTCGAGGGCAGCGAGTCGTGCGTGCTGTTCGGCTCCGGCTACCTCGCGAACGTCGGCGTGCTCCAGGCGCTCGGGACGGCGGGCCGGACGATCTTCTCCGACGCGCTCAACCACGCCTCGATCATCGACGGCTGCCGGCTGGCCCGTGCCGACACCTTCGTCTACGGCCACTGCGACCTCGACCACCTCGAGTGGGGCTTGCGCGAGCGTGGCCACGAGGACGACGTGATCGTGACCGACTCGATCTTCTCGATGGACGGGGATGTCGCCCCGCTGGCCGGGATCGTCGAGCTGGCCCGCCGCCACGGCGCAATGGTCGTCGTCGACGAGGCTCACGCGACCGGCGCGCTCGGTCCCGGCGGGCGCGGGGCGATCGCCGAAGCGGGTCTGGACGGCGAGGTCGACGTGCTGGTCGGCACGCTCAGCAAGGCGCTCGGCTCCTACGGAGGCTATGTCTGCGCGCGTCGCGAGATCGTCGAGCTGCTGCTCAACAGCGCGCGGGCGCTGATCTTCTCGACCGCGCCGCCGCCGCCGGCGCTCGCCGGCGCGCTCGCCGCGCTGGAGCTCCTGATCGAGCAGCCGCTGCGGCCGGCGAAGCTCCTGGCCACGGCCGCCCTGCTGCGCAGCGAGCTCGCCGCGGCGGGGATCCCGGCGCCGCGAGGTCGCACGCAGATCGTGCCGCTGGTGGTCGGTGACGCCGAGGCGGCGGTGCGGCTGTCGACGGCCGCCCTGGCCCGGGGCGTGTTCGCCCAGGCGATCAGGCCCCCGACCGTGCCCGACGGAAGCTCGCGGCTGCGGTTGACCGTGATGGCCTCGCACACCGCGAGCGAGCTCGCCGGTGCCGTCGCCGCGCTGGACGGCGCCGCGCGCGAGGTGGGCGTCAAGTTCACGGCGGAACCGGCGCTCGCCGAGCCCGTCGCCCGCGCCGCGTAGAGCGTCATGCTGGCGCCGAAGGGAAGCTCGGGCGCCGATCCCGCGCCGCCGCTGCGCGGCTGCTTCGTCACCGCCACCGACACCGGTGTCGGCAAGACCGTGCTCGCCGCCGCGCTCGTGGCGGCTCTGCGCGCGCGCGGCGAACCGGTGCACGCCCGCAAGCCGGTCGTGACGGGCCTCGACGACGGGCCGCCGCTCGATCATGAACTGCTCGCCGCGGTCAGCGGCGAGCAGCCGCAGGCGGTGTCGCCGGCACGTTATGGCCCGGCGGTCTCGCCACACCTCGCCGCGCAGCTCGCCGGGCACGAGCTCGACGTCGCCGCGCTGATCGCCGACGTTCGCGCCGCCGGCGAGCCGGTGGTCGTCGAGGGGATCGGCGGGCTGCTCGTACCGCTGGCCGAGGGCTGGGACGTCCGCCGCCTGGCGTGCGAGCTGGGGTTCGGTGTCGTGATCGCCGCGCGCCCCGGGCTCGGGACGATCAACCACACGCTGCTGACGCTCGAGGTTGCACGGGCGGCGCAGCTCGACGTGCGCGCCGTCGTGCTGACGCCCTGGCCCGCGCAGGCGGGCGCGATCGAGCGTTCCAACCGCGCGACGATCGAGGCGCTCGGCGAGGTCGAGGTCGCGACCTTGGCGCAGCTATCCGACCTAATACCGCCGGCGCTTGCCGCGGCCGGCGCGGCGCTCCCCTACGAGCGCTGGCTGAGCTGACGGCGCCGGCGCAGGCGCGGTCTCGACGGCGCCCCCTCGAGCGCGGCGCGCCGGCGGCGCATCAGCACGCGGCCGGTCACCAGCAGCGCGAGCGAGCCGGCGGCGATCGCCCGCAAAGCGACCCGCCCGTCGTCGATCGCCTGAAAGCGCGACCCATCAGGCCCGATCTCGATGAAGCCGACCGGTCGCGCGTCGAGCGCGCCGCCTCCCCCGCCGCCGGCGCCGCGGCCGTCCGGCTCGTTGCCGAACCCCCAGCCGCCCGCGGTGCGCACGCTCGCCACCGGGATGACGGTGCGGCCCTTCGCCTCGACGGGCCGTCCGAAGCACAGCCGCGCGCCCGTCAGCCGCGCCAGCGCCCGCTGAGCGGGTGGCAGCGCCTTCTCAGGCTTGGCGGCCATCCCCACGATCAGTCGTCGTAGGGGGTGAAGTCGCGCTTGCGCGCGCCGCAGACGGGACAGAACCAGGTGTCGGGAATGTCCTCGAACGCGGTGCCCGGCGGGATCCCGCCGTCGGGGTCGCCGTTGGCGACGTCGTAGATGTAGCCGCAGGACTCGCAGTGCCAGCGCTGGATGATGCGTACGGTTTCGGTCGACATGCGCTCACAAGCTTAGTGATCGCGCCCGTCAGCTCGGGCGCCTGAGCTCGTCCGGCGCGACGGGCGGGCAGGCGCAACGGTCAGGCCGGCGCGGCGGGCACGCGGGCCCGGCAGGTGCGGCCCGGGCGGCCCCGCGCCCTACAGCGCCAGCCGGTACAGCTGCGCCAGGTCCTCTTCGCTCGGCGCGCGCGGGTTGACCAGCGTGCAGGCGTCGCCGATCGCGCCCTCGACGAGCGCCGGGATCCCCGACTCGGGCACGCCGACCTGCGACAGGCGTGTCGGCAGGCCGAGCGAGCGCACGAGCGCGCGAACGTGCTCGGCGAGCGCCGGGCCGACCTCGCCGGCGCCGTCCAGCCCGAGCAGCTCCGCCACGTCGCGGTAGCGCGCGGCGATGTCCTCGCCGCCGGCGGCGTTGTACTCGATCGTGCCGGGCAGGTTGATCGCGTTGGCGACGCCGTGGGGGACGTCGTAGAGCGCGCCGCAGGGGTGCGAGAGGGAGTGCGCGATGCCGAGCGCGCCGGAGGTCGTCGGCACGATCGCCAGCGACGCGGCGATCAGCATGTTGCCGCGCGCCGACTCGTCCGCCGGGGTGTGCACCGCGCGTTCGAGGTTGGCGTTGATCAACCGCAGCGCGTGCAGCGCGTAGGCGTCGGCGTGGGTGTTCCAGTCGCGCGAGACGTAGCCCTCGATCGCGTGCGTCAACGCATCCATCCCGGTCGCGGCGGCGAGCGCCGGCGGCAGCGTGGCGGTCGACTGCGGATCGAGGATCGCGAGGCGCGGGATCAGCGCGAAGTCGCCGATCTGGTACTTGAGGTGCGCCTCGCGGTCCTTGATCACGGCGGCGAAGCTGACCTCCGAGCCGGTTCCCGCGGTGGTCGGGATGCACGCCAGCGGCGCCAGCTCGAGCGCGCGCCCAGCGCCGTCGTCCGCGCGCGGCAGGCCGTAGTAGCCCTCCCATTCGCGGGCGCTGCCGCCGTGCGTGAAGAGCACGTTGGCGACCTTCGCGCTGTCCATCACCGAGCCGCCGCCGAGCGCGAGGAAGGAGTCGGCGCCGCGCTCGCGGGCAAGCTCCGCGATCTGCGCGACCACCTCGCTGTCGGAGTCCTGCGGCACGGCGTCGAAGATCGCGGCGACCTCGACGCCGCCGTCGGTGAGGCCGTCGGCGACGCGGTCGACGAGACCGGTGGCGCGGATCACGGCGTCGGTGACGAGCAGCACCCGCCGCGCGCCCTCCTTGGCGAACTCGAAGCCGGCGGACGCCAGCAGGTCGCGCCCGGCGATCACCCGGGTCGGGGCGGCGAACTGGTAGAAGTCCTTGAAGCCCGCCATCTGGCGGTCGTCGGCGAACTCGCTCAAGGCCCGCCCCGCTCCCGCTCCGCGCGACGCCGCGCCGCCACTACACCTCGGCCAGGTCGCTGCGGCCGGCCGCCTCCAGTTGCGCCCTGTAGCGCGGGAAGACCGGCTTCGTCAGCGGCACGAGCCGCAGGATCTTCGCCACCGGCCCCTTCGCCTTGATCTGGCCGCGCGCCAAAGCGACCGTCACGTTGACCTTGCCGAGCCAGAAGCGGTGCGCCGTGTCGGCCTCCATCGTCATGATCACCTCGGGCTCGAGCCTCGTCGGGCCGAGGTCCACCTGCCCCTCCTCGGCCTCGATCAGCTTCACCGTGATCTGCGACTCGGGGTTGTGGTAGCGGTACTGCACGATCGTGTTGGCGGTGCGGAACTTCGGCGAGAGCTCCTCGTCCGCGAGCAGGTCGAGGAACAGCTGGCCGAGGTATTCGTAGACCTCCTGGTCGTCTTTGAAATAGGTCACGCCACACTTCCGATCGCTCGTCGTTGCATTGCGCGCGCTAGGTGCCGAGCGGCGCCGATTCCTCGTCGCGGATCACGTGCAGGACGGCGTTGATCAGCGCGAGGTGGGTGAAGGCCTGCGGGAAGTTGCCGAGGTGGCGCCCGCTGAGCGGGTCGAGCTCCTCCGCGAAAAGGTCGAGCGGCGAGGCGAGCGCGAGCAGGCGCTCGCAGAGCGCGCGCCCGCGGCGGCGCTCGCCGATCTCGAGCAGCCCCGAGACCAGCCAGAAGGAGCAGATCAGGAACGAACCCTCGTGCGCGCCGGCGAGCCCGTCGTCGGTCTGGTCGGGGCGGTAGCGGAGCACCAGGCCCTGCTCCGTCAGCTCGCGCTCGATCGCCAGCACGGTGGTGCGCACACGGGGGTCGTCGGCGGGCAGGAAGCGCACCAGCGGGATCAGCAGCGCGGAGCCGTCGAGCGCGACCGTGTCGTAGTGCTGGACGAACGCGCCGCGCTCGTCGACGCCGCGCTCGCAGACGTCGGCGTGGATCTCGTTCGCGACCGCGCGCCAGCGGTCGGCGAGCGTGGCGTGGCCGCGCCGGGCGGCCAGGCGAGCAGCGCGGTCGAGCGCGACCCAGCACATCAGCTTCGAGGAGACGTAGTGGCGCGGCTCCCCGCGCGCCTCCCAGATCCCCTGGTCGGGTTCGCGCCAGACGCTCGCGGCGCGGTCGGCCTGCGCCTCGATCACCGGCCACAGCCGCTGCGGGCTGTGGCCGTACTTCTTGGTGTGCAGGTACAGCGAGTCGAGAACGGCGCCATAGACGTCGTTCTGGCGCTGGTTGAAGGCGTCGTTGCCGACGCGCACCGGCTGCGCGCCCTCGTAGCCGGTCAGATGCGTGAGCTGCTGCTCGGTCAGGTCGCGCTCGCCGCCGACGCCGTACATGATCTGCAGCGAGCCGTCGCTGTTGCGCTGCAGGTCGGCGACGTACTGGATGAAGTCGTCGGCCTCCCAGCTCAGGCCGAGCGACGAGAGGCCCCAGAGCGTGAGCGTCGCGTCGCGCATCCAGGTGTAGCGGTAGTCCCAGTTGCGCTCGCCGCCCGGCGTCTCCGGCAGCGAGGTCGTCGCCGCGGCGACCACGGCGCCGGTCGGGGCGTAGGTCAGGCCCTTCAGCACCAGCGCGGAACGCTGCAGCTGCGCGCGCCAGCGATGGTCCGGGAAGCGGCCGCTGTCGAGCCAGTTGCGCCAGTACTCGCCGGTCCCGGCGAGGCTCTGCGACGCCTCCTCGTAGGTGCGCGGGCCGTCCAGCAGGCGCGACCAAGACAGCGCGCAGAACCGCCGCTCCCCCTTCGCGAGGCGGTGGCGCGCGCGGGCCGAGCCGCCCTCGACCCCGAGCGGCATGTCGCTGTGCAGGCGCAGCGTGCGCCCGGCGCCGGAGGCGTCCAGCGCCTGCGGCTCGCCGGGGACGACCGCCCACGTCGCGGGCGTGCGCCCGTAGTCGAAGACCGGTTCGCACAGCAGCTCGATCTGGACGGAGCCGTGGATGCACTTGATCGTGCGCACGAGCACGTGGTAGGCGTCGTGGTCGGCCGGCGGACGCGTGTGAGCGGTCGCCGAACCGGCCTCGCGTTCGCGCCAGGGACCGATGATCAGCGCGTCGCGCACGACCGCCCAGCCCGTCGCGGTCTGCCAGGTCGTCTCCAGCACGTTCGTGCCGGGCTCGTAGCGGCGCCCCGCCGGCACGCCCATCCCCGACGGGCCGAGCCGGAAACCGCCGGCGCCGCGGTCGAGGATCGCGGCGAACACGCTGGGCGAATCGAACCGCGGCGGGCAGAGCCATTCGACGGTGCCGTCGGGCGCGACCAGCGCCGCGGTGTGGCAGTCGGAGAGGAACCCGTAGTCGGCGATCGGCGGGAACGGCGAGGTGCGCGCCACGCGGTCGTCGAACGGCGTCGCGGTCGGGCGCGGGCGATCCCACGGATCCATCGCGCCCGCGCGCCGCAGGGCGGAGGCGCGCGAGGGCTCATCCTGTCCCGGCGTGGTCTTGGTTTGGCGCGTTTCGGCCATCTGCCACCCATACGATGACACGCGCCGGCGCATCCTCCTGCCGGCTGCATGTTTTCCTCCAGCCGCGCGCGAGCGCGACCCCACGCGCGCCGACGCGCGCTCGGCCCCTCAGCCGCCGTCGGCGATCACGTGCGCGACGGCGTTGATCAGCGCGAGGTGCGTGAACGCCTGCGGGAAGTTGCCGAGGTGGCGACCGCTCGCCGCATCCAGCTCCTCGGCGTAGAGCCCGAGCGGCGAGGCCAGCGACAGCAACCGCTCGCACAGCGTGCGCGCACGCTCGCGCTCGCCGATCTCCGACAGCGCCGAGACCATCCAGAACGAGCAGATCAGGAAGGTCCCCTCCTCGCCGCTGAGGCCGTCGTCGGTCTCGTCG
>CAZABN010000091.1:0-7749 GCA_964483345.1 uncultured Solirubrobacteraceae bacterium | reverse complement strand
AATCCTCGCCGGACGCCTACGACCGCTTCTACAACATCTTCGCCAACCCGATGCTCTGGTTCATCCAGCATTACCTGTGGGATCTCTCGAACGCGCCGGACATCCGGCGCAACGAGATCGAGGCGTTCGAGTTCGGCTACAACGTCGTCAACGAGGATCTCGCGCGCGCCGTGGTCGACGAGATCGCCGACGTCGACGAACCCGTCGTGATGGTCCACGACTACCACCTCTACACCTTGCCGGAGCTGGTGCGGCGCGCACGCCCGGACGTGTTCCTGCACCACTTCGTCCACATCCCGTGGACCCAACCGGACGCCTGGCGGGTGCTGCCGACGCGAATCCGCACGGAGCTCTACGCCGGGCTGCTCGCGAACGACATCGTCGGCTTCCACACGCAGGCCTACCGGCGCAACTTCCTGCAGTGCTGCCGCGAGCTGGTCGGCGCCGAGATCGACGAGGAGCGCAGCACCGTCCACTGGCAGGGACGGGAGGTGTGGGTGCGGGCCTATCCGCTGCCGATCGATCACGCCGCCGCGCTGGCCAGCGCCGAGGGGCCGCGCGTCGCCCACTTCGAAGCCGAGCTGGCGCAGCGGCGGCGCGAGTTCATGATCCTGCGGGTGGATCGCGCCGACCTTTCGAAGAACGTGCTGCGCGGCTTCTCGGCCTTCGACACGTTCCTCGAGCAGCACCCGGAGTACAGCGAACGCGTCAGCTTCATCGCACAGCTGATGCCATCCCGCAGCGACGTCCCCCAGTATCAGGAGTACCTGGAGCGGATCGAGGCGCTCGTCGCGGTGGTCAACCATCGCCATGGCACGCCGGACTGGATGCCGATCCAGCTGAAGCTGCGCGACGACGTCGACGAGGCGTTCGCCTCCTACAAGCAGTACGACGTGCTGCTCGTCAACGCGATGTTCGACGGCATGAACCTGGTGGCGAAGGAGGGGCCGCTGCTGAACCAGAACGCCGGCGTCTCGATCCTCTCGGAGAACACCGGCGCGCACGACGAGCTGGGCGAGTTCGCGCTGTCGGTCAACCCGTTCGACATCCAGGAGCTGGCCGATTCGATCCACGCGGCGCTCGAGATGGACCCCGCGGAGCGCGCGCGGCGGCTCGCCGGCCTGCAGGCGATCGTGACCGGCCGCGACCCCGGCGACTGGATCGACGAGCAGCTCAACGACATCGCCAAGAAGGCCGAGGCGGCCGTCCGCTGAGCGTCTCGCGGCGCGCCGGCGACGCCCCGCCGTGGCCTGCGCCCGCACGCCGGCGGTGTGCGCCGCGTACGCGCGCGCTCGGCGCACCGGGGGCGGGTAACCGGCGCGCTGGTATCATCCGGCGCCCCCGATGGCCGACACGAAGCCCATCTACGATCTGGTTCTGCTGCTCGACCTGGGCGCGGACGACGAGCGGCGCGCGAAGATCGTCGCCGACGCGCGAGCCGCGATCTCGGCCGCCGGCGAGCTGCTCGGCGACCAGGCCTGGGGCACGCGGCCGCTCGCCTACGAGATCGACCACCGTGAGGCCGCCGACTACCACCTGCTGCAGTTCAGCGGCCCGGCCTCGCTGATCGACGCGCTGGAGCACAGCCTGCGGATCACCGACGGCGTGATCCGCTACCGCGTGATCAAGCTGCCCGCCGGGTCGACGCCGGTTGCGGCGAGCGCGCCGCCGGCTCCTGCCCCGGCCGAGTCGCCGGCGCCGAGCGTCGCACCCGCCGAGACGCCGAGCGCGCAGGACGTCGCGGCCGCCGAGCCCGCCGCGGACGCGGACCCGGATCCGCCCGCGGAGCCGGCGGCGGCGGCGGACACGCCCGCCGAGAGCGGCGACGCGGAACTCGTCGGCGCCTGAATTCCTGCAAACAGCGCGCACCCCAGCGGCGATCTCCGATCGCCTCTCTAGAGTGGGACCGCATCCGCTGAGAGCAAATCGAAGGAGCCCCGTCATGGCCGCATCCAACCTCAATGTCGTCGTCCTCACCGGGAACCTGACCCGGGATCCGGAGCTGCGGTCGCTGCCGAGTGGCACGTCGGTGTGCGACATGCGCGTCGCCGTCAACACCCGCCGCAAGAACAACGCGACCGGTGAATGGGAGGACAAGCCCAACTACTTCGACGTCAAGGTCTGGGGCGCGCAGGGCGAGAACTGCGCCCGCTTCCTCTCCAAGGGACGTCCGGTCGCCGTCCAGGGGCGGCTCGAGTGGCGCGAATGGGAGACCCAGGACGGGCAAAAGCGCCAGGCAGTCGATATCATCGCGGACTCGGTCCAGTTCCTCGGTGGCCGTGACGACGCCGCCAGCGGCGGATTCACAGCCTCCGCGGGCGGATCGCGCAGCGATGTACCGGTCGACGAGCGGGACTTCCAGACCGCCGCGAGCGGCGCCGGCATCGGCGACGACGACATTCCGTTCTAGACAGCTAAGGATCAGATGGCAAAGCAGCGAGCTGGCCGGGAGAAGCCCGGCCGCCGGCGCGAGAAGCGCGGAGGACCGAGCAGCGGCCGGCGCAAGCCGTGCCTGCACTGCAAGGACAAGATCGACCAGGTCGACTACAAGGACGTCGTCGGCCTGCGCAAGTTCATCTCCGAGAAGGGCAAGATCCGCTCGCGCCGGATCAGCGGCGCCTGCCGCCGCCACCAGAGCCAGATCGCGCGCGCCGTCAAGCGTGCCCGCGAGCTCGCGCTGCTCCCGTACGTCAACGAGGGCGCCGTCGAGAGCACCGGCGGGCGCCGTGACCGCGATCGCGACCGCGACCGCTGATGCCCCAGGCGATCCTGCTCGAAGAGGTCGAGTCGCTCGGTGAGCGCGGCGCCGTGGTCGAGGTCTCCAAGGGCTACCTGCGCAACTACCTGATCCCGCGCAAGCTCGCCCAGCCCGCAACGACGGGCGCGCTGAACGCCGCGCGACAGCGCGCCGAGGCGGCGGAGCGCGCGGAGCGCCAGGCGATCGAACAGGCGTCGGAGAACGCGGCGATGCTTTCGCGCACGGTGCTGACGATCTCGCAGCAGGCCGGCGACGACGGCCGCCTGTTCGGCTCGGTGACCAACCAGGACATCGTCGACGCGGTGCTCGAGGCGCGCGGACTGAAGCTCGACAAGCGCCACGTCCATCTCGAGGAGCCGATCAAGAACGTCGGCACCTACATGGTCGTCGTCGAGGTTTCAGACGGCGTCACCGCGACGATCAAGACGATCGTCAGCGCAACGAAGTAGCCGCCGAGACGCGCGCCGCGCGCGGTGGGCGCGCTGGGCGTCGCCAGCGTGCGTGCGAGGACGGGCAGGGCGGCTGCGATACTGGCTGTCGTGACGCGCCTCTACTACATGCCCCGCACGCGTTCGAGCCGCGTCCTGTGGCTGCTCGCGGAGCTCGGCGCACCCTGTGAGCTGGTGAAGCTGGCGCCCGAGGAGCGCGGATCCGCCGAGCATCGCGCGCGCCATCCGCTCGGCCGCGTCCCCGCACTGGAGCTCGACGACGGCACGGTGATGTTCGAGTCCGCCGCGATCTGCCTGGCGCTGGCGGATCTGCATCTCGACGCCGGCCTGATCGCACCGCTGCAGACACCCGAGCGGGCGCTCGTCTACCAGTGGGCGCTGTTCGCGATGACCGAGCTCGAGGGACCGCTGTACCGCTGGATCCACGATGCCGCCGAGAACCCGGGCGATTCCACCGGCCGCGAGCGTTTCGCGGCGGCCGCCGCGGCGATCGAGTCGGCGCTGGAAGGCCGCGACTGGCTGCTCGGGGACCGATTCAGCGTCGCCGATGTGCTGTGCGCCAGCGTGCTCGGGAGCGCCAACACGCGCGGGCTGCTCGCGCAGTGGCCGGGCCTGCAGGCCTACGTCGAGCGCGGCGAGGCGCGCCCCGCCTTTATCGAGGCGGCCGCGATCTCCAACCAGCCCCGCAGCTGAGCTGCCGTAGCGCGGCGAGCGCGGGCGAGCGACACCGCCGGCGAGGACGCGCATGTCCGCTGCGCGCGGCCGAGCACGCGCGCGCCGAGTTCCGGTAGCGCGGCGCTCGCACTACTGGCAGCCGCGGCGAGGCGGGGTCTCGCCCGCGGAGTTACCGCAGCAGTCCTCCTTGGCGGCGGGCTCGCAGCACTCGGCGAGGGCGACGGGCGTGCAGCAGGCGGCGGGCCGCGGCTTGCTGGCGCGGATGATCGCGGCGGTGGCGAGCGCGTGAACGCAGTGCGTCGGCGTGATCTCGACGTCCTCGAAGCCGGCGCCGGCGAGCGCGGCGCGAAACTCGCTCTCGGTCAGCGCGCCCGCGATGCAACCTGTCCAGGCGGCGACGTCGGCCCTGGTGACCTCGTCGAGGTCGTCGGCCGCGATCACATCCGAGACGGCGAAGCGCCCGCCTGGGCGAAGCACGCGCGCCGCCTCACGGATGACGGTCGGTTTGTCGGCGGCGAGGTTGATCACGCAGTTGGAGATCACGACGTCGACGCTCGCGTCAGGCAGCGGGATCTCCTCCAGGTAGCCCTTGAGGAATTCGGCGTTCTCGACGCCCGCGGCGGCGGCGTTGGCGCGTGCGAGCGCGAGCATCTCGTCGGTCATGTCCAGCCCGATCGCCCGGCCGGTCGGGCCGACGCGGCGCGCGGAGATCAGCACGTCGGCGCCGGCGCCCGAGCCGAGGTCGAGCACCGTCTCGCCGGCGCGGAGATCGGCGACGGCGGTCGGGACGCCACAGCCGAGCGACGCTTCGATCGCCGCCTGGGGGATGCCCTCGCCGTCCGCCTGCTCGTAGAGGGCGCCGCCGAAGACCCCCGTCCGATCCGCCGGGCTGGCGGTCGGGGGCCCGGGCGCGCAGCGGCCTGCACCGGCCTGGTCGGCGGCGGCCTGCGCGGCGGCGGCGTAGCGCTCGCGCACCGCCTCGCGGATCTCGTTGGTCAGCTCAGCCATCGTGCGAGCTCCTCGAGCGCGTCGGGGATCACGTAGTAGTAGGCCCACAGGCCCTTTCGCTCGGAGCCGACGATGCCGGCCTCGCGGAGCACCTTGAGGTGGTGCGAGACGGTGGGCTGGGAGAGATCGAACAGCGGAACGAGCTCGCAGACGCACACCTTGCCGGCGTGCCGGCGCAGCACATCGACGAGCTGCAGCCGCACCGGGTCGCCGAGCGCCTTGGCGAGCTGCGCGATCCGCTCGGCCGCGACACGCTCGACATCGGGGTAGACGACCGGCTGGCAGCACGGCTCGCCGGCCGCTCGCTTGGTCTTCGGGGCAAGCTCCAGATCGACAGCCATCAATATACATATATCGATTGAACTCAAATCTGTCAATGCTTAGACTGTCGCGCGTGCAGTTCATCCCTCCCGGCAAGACAGGCGAGCCGCCGGCTCGCGTCGCCGTGATCACCGACATCCACGCGAACCTGCCGGCGCTCGAAGCCGCGCTGCGAGCGATCGAGCGGATCGGCGTCGAGCGCGTGTACTGCGGCGGCGACCTGGTCGGGTACGGTCCCTCTCCGAACGAGGTCTGCCGGCTGATCGAGGATCGCGCGATCCCGACGATCTACGGCAACTACGACTTCGCCATCGGCCGCGGGCTCGAGGACTGCGGCTGCGCCTACATCACACAGCACGACCGCGATCTCGGGCAGCTGTCGGTCGATTGGACGCTCGCCCACACCGACGCGCGCGCCAGGGACTTCATGCGCGCCCTGCCCTTCGACCTGCGCTTCGAGCTCGGCGGACAGCGCGTGCGTCTGGTTCACGGCTCCCCGCGCAAGGTCAACGAGTACCTCTTCGAGGACAAGCCGGCGCACACGTTCGAGCGGATCGCGGCGGGCGCGGACTGCGACGTGCTCGCGTTCGGGCACACCCACAGGCCGTGGATCCACACCTACGGCGGCGTGCTGTTCGTCAACTGCGGCTCGATCGGCAAGCCCAAGGACGGCGACCCGCGGGCCGCGTTCGCGCTGCTGGAACTCGACGCCCGCGGCCGCGTCCAGGCGTCGATCGAGCGCGTCCCCTACGACGCCGGCGCCGTGGCGGAGCACATCGTGCAGGCGGGCCTGCCGGCCGAATTCGCGGACAAGCTCGTCGTCGCCGCGTGAACGAGAACCTCGGCCGGCGGCTGCTTGCGGAGTTCCTCGGCTCGGCGTTCCTCGCCGCCGTCGTGATCGGCTCGGGCATCGCGGCGCAGCAGCTCTCGCCGGGTGACGTCGGACTCGAGCTGTTCGAGAACGCCGCCGCCACCGCGGCCGGCCTGTTCACGATCATCCTGATGTTCGGCCCGGTCTCGGGCGGCCATTTCAACCCCGTCGTCTCGCTCGTCGACGCGAGCTTCGGCGGACTGAGCTGGCGCGACGCGCTAGCCTACATACCCGCCCAGGCGGGAGGCTGCATCGCCGGCGCGATCGTCGCCAACGGGATGTTCGCGAAGGCCGCCGTCAGCATCTCGGCCAAGCACCGCGGCTCGCCGGCGCACCTTCTCGCGGAGGTCGTCGCGACGCTCGGGCTGCTGCTCGTCATCTTCGCCCTCGCGCGAACGCGGCGCGGGACCGCGGCACCGGCCGCGGTCGGCGCCTACATTGGCGCCGCCTACTTCTTCACCAGCTCGACCAGTTTCGCGAACCCGGCGATCGCGGTCGGGCGGATCTTCTCCAACACCTTCGCCGGCATCGCGCCGGCGTCGGTCCCCGGATTCGTGGTCGCAGAGCTCGCCGGCGGCGTCGCCGCGATCGCGGTGCTGCGCACGCTCTACCCCCACGTCACGCCGCAAGACGCGGCCCAGGTGGTGCTCCCGCACAACGGCCTGGGCGCGCGATCGGACCCGCCGGACGACCCCCGGCGGCGCCCATCGCAGAGCTGAACCACGCCCTCCGGCGGTGCCCAGGCACGCGGCGGCGCGTACGCCGTCCTCGCGGCCGGCGCGCCCCGGGCGGACCGAGCGGGGAGTGGCGGCGGCCGCCGCGAGGCGGCACACGGAAGGTGCGGGAATGCTCGCGCGAGACGCCGAGTCGGGATCTACACTCGGACACCCCGATGAGCACGCCCGCCAAGATCACCCAGCGGCCGCAGTTGAAGGTGGCCCAGGCGCTCGCACCGCCGCACAACATCGACGCCGAGGAGTCGGTGCTCGGGGCGATCCTGCTGTCCGAGCGCACGATGTACTCGCTCGTGATCGAGGAGGCGCTGCGGCCCGACGACTTCTACCGCGAGCGCCATCGCCTGATCTATGCGGCGATGATCGGGCTCTACGAGCGCAGCGAGGCGATCGACACGGTCACCGTGACCGACGCGCTGCGCGCGGCCGGCACGCTGGAGGCGGCCGGCGGCCCGGAGGGCGTGGACGTGCTCGCCGGCTCGGTGCCGAACGTCGCGAACCTGCGCCAGTACGCCCAGATCGTGCGCGACACGGCGCTGCTTCGGCGGCTGCTGAACACGACCTACGAGATTCAGTCGAGCGTGCTCGACCAGCGCGAGCCGGCCCGCGAGCTCGTCGAGCATGCCGAGCAGGCGATGCTCGAGATCGCCCACGGCGAACGCACCCAGGATTTCCGCTCGATCTCCGCGCTGCTGAAGAACGAGCTGGACGTGCTGCACGAGCTGTCGGTCGCGGGCGCGGCGCTGACCGGTACACCGACCGGCTTCACCGACCTCGACGCGATGACCGGCGGGCTGCAGCCCGGCAACCTGATCGTGATCGCCGCGCGTCCCTCGATGGGCAAGAGCTGCCTCGTGACCAACATCGCCGAGAACGCGGCGATCAAGCACGGCAAGCCGGTCGCGCTGTTCAGCCTCGAGATGTCGGAGACCG
>CAZABN010000090.1:0-7788 GCA_964483345.1 uncultured Solirubrobacteraceae bacterium | reverse complement strand
GACCCGAGGCCGGCGACGCGCTCTCCTACGCCGCCTTCGGCGACCACGGCGTGCGTGAGTTCTTCACGCACGTGCGCTTCCACAAGCACGACGACGACCGCCGGATCACCGTGCACCTGCTGGTTGAGCTCTACGCCCGCTCGCTCGACGAGGCCACCGAGGTGCTCGAGAGCGCCGCGCGCGGCGATCTGCAGGTCACCTCGCTCGCCGAGGAGTCGCGACCGCCGGCGTCAACCGGCGAACGCCACTGAGGGGCCGGGAGATCCGGCCGCGTGCGGCGAAGCTCCACCGGGCGGGCGGGGCCGGCAGGCCCAGGCCCGCCAACTAAGAATCGAGCCGGGCTTCGAGCGCGTCGAGCTGGCCGAGCAGCGCCGCTGGCAGCTGCCGGCCGAAGGTTTCGAGATGCTCGCGGATCGAGGGCAGCTCGTCGCGCCATTCGGCGGGATCCACGCGCAGCAGCTCGTCGATGTCCTCGGGCGCGATCTCGACCCCGTCCAGATGCAGGGAGCCGATCGCGGGCACGCGGCCGATCGGGGTGTCGATCGCGTAGGCGCGGCCCTCGCAGCGGCGGAAGACCCACTCCAGCACGCGGCTGTTGTCGCCGAAGCCGGGCCAGAGGAAGCGGCCGCCGGCATCCTTGCGAAACCAGTTGACGTAGAAGATCCGGGGCAGCTTCTCGGGGTCGTGCTCGCGCCCGACCGCGAGCCAGTAGGCGAAGTAGTCGCCCATGTTGTAACCGCAGAACGGCAGCATCGCGAAGGGGTCGCGGCGCAGCTTGCCGACGGCCCCCGAGGCGGCGGCGGTCGTCTCGGACGCCATCGTCGCGCCGAGAAAGACGCCGTGCTCCCAGTCGAAGGCCTCGTGCACGAGTGGCACGACGCTCGAGCGGCGCCCCCCGAACAGGAACGCGTCGATCGGCACCCCCGCCGGGTCCTCCCACTCCGGCGCCATCGCGGGGTCCTGGGAGGCGGCCACGCAGAAGCGGGCGTTGGGGTGGGCGGCGTGCGTACCCGACTGCGGCGTCCAGTCGTTGCCGCGCCAGTCGATCAGGTGCGCGGGCGGCTGCTCGGTCATCCCCTCCCACCACACGTCGCGCGCGTCGGTGGCGGCGCAGTTGGTGAACACGGTGTTGGCGGCGATCATCGCCATCGCGTTCGGATTGGTCTGGATGCCGGTTCCAGGCGCGACGCCGAAGAAACCGGCCTCCGGGTTGATCGCGTAAAGGCGCCCATCGGCGCCGAACTTCATCCAGGCGATGTCGTCGCCGATCGTCTCGACGCTCCAGCCCGCGATCGTCGGGATCAGCATCGCCAGATTCGTCTTGCCGCAGGCCGACGGGAACGCGCCGGCGACGTACTTCACCACCCCCTCCGGCGAGGTCAGCTTGAGGATCAGCATGTGCTCGGCGAGCCAGCCCTCCTCCCGCGCCATCACCGACGCGATCCGCAGCGCGAAGCACTTCTTGCCGAGCAACGCGTTGCCGCCGTAGCCCGACCCGTAGGACCAGATCTCGCGTGACTGCGGGAAGTGCACGATGTACTTGTTCTCGGCGTTGCAGGGCCAGGGAACGTCGGTCTCGCCCGCCGTCAGCGGTGCGCCGACCGAATGCAGGCAGGGTACGAACGGGCCGTCCTCGCCGATCACCTCGAGCGCGGCGTTGCCGGCGCGAGTCATGATCGCCATGCTCGCGGCGACGTAGGCCGAGTCGGTGATCTCCACGCCGACGTGCGCGATCGGTGAGCCGAGCGGCCCCATCGAGAAGGGCACGACATGCATCACGCGACCGCGCATCGATCCCTTGAAGAGGCCGCGCAACAGCGACCGCATCTCGTCCGGGTCACGCCAGTTGTTGGTCGGTCCGGCGTCCACCTCGCGCTCGCAACAGATGAACGTGCGATCCTCGACCCGCGCGACGTCCGCCGGATCCGAGCGCGCGAGAAACGAGCCGGGACGGAGCACCGGATCGAGCGCCTCGAAGGTCCCGGCCGACACGAGCGCCTGGCAGAGTGCCTCGAACGCCTCCTGCGAGCCGTCGAACCAGCGCACCGAGTCGGGCTGCGTCAGCGCCGCGACCTCCTCGACCCAGGCCAGCAGCCGCGCATGCCTGGTCGCCGGCGCCGCCTCGATCACGACGCAGCTCGATCGAGGCAGAGGGATGCGCGCGCGGCCACGGCGCGACCCAGTCGCGTCTGTCGTGAGCGCGCTCGCGCCGGGTCATCCAACGAACGCAAAAAGCGCCCCGGGGAGCGCAGAGTTGTGAAGCGGGCTGCAGGGCGTTGAGCGAGCGTGGAATGCAGAATACGCCAGATCACGCGGCGCGTCCTCGATTCGGCCGCGTAGGATGCGCGAGTGCGCCCCCGCGACTCCGCCGAACAGCGCGTCGCCCGCCGCGGCGCGCCGGAGCGCGCGGGCCACAGCCGCAGAGTGCCGCTCGTGATCGTCGGCCTGAGCGTCGCGCTCGCGATGCTGACCGGTGCCGCCGCGCTGGCCGCGGCGAGGTCGACCACCAGGAGCGTCACCGCCGCGGGCGGTGGCACATCCGCGACGGTGAGCTACCGCGCGAGCAGCGGCAGCTCCACCGGTCCCCCCTATTCGGATCTCCACCTGACGATCACGCGTGACGGGAGCACGGCGTACGACGCCGCGGTGCGCTCGCCGTTCTGCGGCACCGCGTGCTGGCCCGACGTCTGGCCGGGCCACGGCTTTCTCACGGTCGCCGACGCCGACGGCACGGGCTCGCCGGACGTGATCCTCGATCTCTACAGCGGCGGCGCGCACTGCTGCTCGATCGTGCAGATCTACCGCTTCGATGCACAGGGGGGCACCTACACGATCATCCAGCGCGACTTCGGCGACCCCGGCGCGAGCCTCGAGCGGCTGGCCGGCAGCTACGTGTTCGTGTCCGCCGACGATCGCTTCGCCTACACCTTCGCGGCCTTCGCCTTCTCCGGGCTGCCGCTGGCGATCTGGCGGCTGGACACCGGCGGCTTCACCGATGTGACGAGGCGCTTCCCGGCGCTGATCGCCGCCGACGCCGCCCGCCAGTACCACGCCTACACGGCGAACCGCGCGCAGGGCTTCGGGCTGGGCTTCATCGCTGCCTGGGCCGCCGATGAGGATCTGCTCGACCACGGCGCGCTGGTCGGGCGAACACTGGCGCGCGCGAACCGTGACGGCGGCCTGCGCAGCGCGGACGGCCTGCCGCAGGGCAGTGCGTTCATCGCCGCGCTTCAGCGTTTCCTGATCAAGTGCGGCTACGTAGCCTGACTCGCGTGGAACGCATCGACCTCCAATCGCACTCCCGCCACTCCGACGGCGAACTGACCGTCGCGGAGCTTGTGGCCAACGCCGCCGCGGCCGGGGTGGAGCTGCTGGCGCTGAGCGATCACGACACGGTCGACGGCGTCGACGAGGCGCTCGAGGCGGCCGCGGAGCACGGGATTCGCCTGCTGAGCGCCACCGAGATCTCCGCCGTGGACGGCGGATACGAGGATCTCCACATCCTCGGCTACGGCATCGACCACCGCGACGCGCGCCTGCTCGAACGCCTGCGCGGCGCGCGCGAGGACCGCGAGGCTCGCGCGGATCGCATGGCCGGACTGCTCGCCCAGGCCGGATACGCCGTCGACGACACGGCGCTGGCCGCACGGCGCGAGGCCGGCAAACCGGTCGGGCGCCCCCACCTCGCCGGCGCCGTGCTCGGCCACCCCGATAACGCGGAGCAGCTCGCGCGTGAGGGTCACGCGGACGTCACCTCGTTCATCCGCGCCTACCTGATCCCGGGCATGCCGGCCTACGCGGGGCGCACCCGGCCGACGGTGTCGGAAGCGATCGGCTGGATCCACGACGCCGGCGGGCTCGCGTTCTGGGCGCATCCGTTCTGGGACATCGCGGCGGACGCGGACGTCCTCGCGGCGCTCGACCGCTACCAGGCCGCCGGGCTCGACGGCGTCGAATGCTTCTACGTCACCCACGACGAGCACCAGACGCTGGTGCTCGCGGAGCGCGCCGGCACGCTCGGCCTGCTGCGCAGCGCCTCGTCGGACTATCACGGCCCCAACCACCGTCTGTTCAGCCGCTTCCTCGCCTACCAGCTCCACGGCGGCAGCCCGGCGCTGGGCAGCCTGATCGCGGCGACCTGAACGACACGGGCGCCGCGCGGCATCAGCGTTCGCCCATCAAGCTGTAACGTGCCGCTAACAGAAACGCAACAGTTCCCGGCGGGCCGGCGTTCGACGGCGCGCGGGCAGCTTCGTCCACCAGCGGCTACGCTCCGGCGCGGCTGATCGGGCCGGTGGGCCGGTCGAATCGGCGTGGCCGCAGCACGACGACAGGCGAGAAACAACCGATGCCATCCCGGAGGAAGACACAGACCCTGACGATCCGGGCGCGGCGCCGGCGCCGCGGCGCGACGGCGTGCGTTGTCGCGGCGGCGGCGCTGGTGGCCGCCGGCTGCGGCGGTGGCGGCGGCGCGAGCAAGCCGCCGGCGTCGGCGAGCGCCGCGCCGTCGTGCCTGCCCGCGAAGCTGAACCGAAGCGCCAAGCTTGCCGGCGTGCCCGTCGACGTGTCGCCGGCGCCGGGGACGGGCACGGCGGACCCGAGCACCCAGATCAGCTTCCTGGGCGTGCCGGTCAGCGAGATCCACGCGGTCTCGGTCGTGGGTGCGCACAGCGGCGAGCACGCAGGCGACCTCCGTGCCTACTCGCAGGGCGACGGCGGAAGCTTCGTCCCGGAGCGGCCCTTCGAACCCGGCGAACAGGTGGTGGTTCGCGCCACGATCGGCGCCGGCGCGGGCGGCACGCCGATCGCCTTCGGCTTCCGCGTCGACACGCCATATTCGACCGCGGGCGTCGCCGAGTACGCAAACCCGCCGGCCGCCCCCGCCGACTACCAGAGCTTCGACACGCTGCCGGGAGTCCAGGCGCCGGTCCTGACCGTCACCGTGCCGGACCACGATCCCGCGGCCGGCGACATCTTCACGACAAATGGACCCGGGGCAGGCCCCTACGGCGAGCTGATCTACACGCCGCAGGGCCGGCTGGTGTGGTTCCACCAGCTCTCGGGCGGCATCGCGGCGGACGATCTGAACGTGCAGAGCTACGAGGGCCGGCGCGATCTCACCTTCTGGCAGGGCAGGGTGCTCTCGCTCGGCTTCGGCCAGGGCGAGGACTTCGTGATGAACTCGAGCTACCAGACCGTGGCCACCGTCAAGGCCGGCGACGGCCTGAAGGCCGACCTGCACGACTTTCAGATCGCCCCCCGCAGCGTCGCCTACATCACGGCCTACAACCCGATCCACTGCAACCTCGCGCCGGCCGGCGGCCCGCGCAACGGCGTGATCCTCGACCCGGTCGTACAGGCGATCGACATGAGGACCGGGCTGGTGCGCTGGGAGTGGCACAGCCTCGACCACGTCAACGTCGACGAGTCCGAAACCTCGCCGCCCAAGGGCTTCCCCTGGGACTGGTTCCACCTCAACTCGATCGACCCCGAGCCCGACGGAGACATCCTGATCTCCGCGCGCAACACCTGGGCCGCCTACCAGCTGCAGGGCGGCACGGGTCAGATCCTGTGGCGCCTCGGCGGCCTCGACAGCTCCTTCGAGCAGGGACCGACCGACACGGCGTGGCAGCACGACGCCCGCATGCTCGCCGATGGCGACATCACGCTGTTCGACGACGGCTCGCCGGGCGAACCGCAGTCGCGCGCGATCCGGGTCGCGGTCGACCTGAAGACGCACCAGGCGCACCTGGTCTCCGCGTACACACACCCAAACCCGCCGCTGCTCGCCGCGAGCCAGGGCAACATGCAGACCCTCGCGGACGGGAACACGGTGGTCGGTTACGGCGGCGTGCCGGAGATCAGCGAGTACGCGAAGGACGGCGCGCTGCTGTTCGACGCGCATCTGTCATATGACCTGATCTTCTACCGGGCCTTCCGCCACCCGTGGAGCGGGCTGCCGCTGAGCCCGCCGGCGGCGCTCGCCAACCTCAACAACACCGGCCTGGAGACGATCGTGCACATGAGCTGGAACGGCGCGACCGGCGTCGCCTCCTGGCGCGTGCTCGCCGGGGCGCACCCCGGCTCGCTCGCTCCGCAGACGACGGTCCCGGCGAGCGGCTTCGAAAGCTCGACGATCCTGCCCAGGACGTTCACGAGCTCGACGAGCCCGAAGTCCCACGGCTACGTCGCGGTGCAGGCGCTCGACGCCTCCGGCCACGTGCTCGGCACCTCGCCCGCCGCCCGGGTCGTCACCTACGCGGCAGCGTTGCCGAGCGGACGGCGGTCGGGATGAGGGGCTACTCAGTAGCCCAGCCGCTTGGCCGGCGCCTTCGTCGTGCTCGTACCGGTGGAGCTCGTGCCGCCGTGGGAGCTGCTCGGTGATTTTCCGCCGCCACAAGCTGCCAGCGCCAGCGCAACCGACGCCGCGGCCAGCACCGCCAAGAGCCTTCGTTTCATGCGCCGAGATCCTTCTCTCGCCGGGGATCCTCGACCATCACGCTAGCAGGCGTTCGCGGCGCTCATGGCGCGTTGCGGGGCGGTCGCAGGCAGGTCGGTGGGCCGGCCTGGAAGCCGGCGCGCCGGCCCTGCGTCCTCATGCCGCGGTGACCGATTGCCGTGCCTGCGCTCTGTCGGCGCGTGAGTTCACGCGCGGCGAGAGCGCGCGCGGGTCGGGTATCGTCGCCGCCGGTGGTGGTCAACGTGGACGCGATCAGGCTGGCAATGGCGCACGGTCGGAGCACACCGGCGAGACGCCGCGCGCTGGCGGGCTTCGAGCCGACTGCCGGCCGGGCGGGGAGCTGCCGCTGCGAGCAACGCGTGCGACCTGCGGGCGACCACGACCGATGAGCACGCGCACGTGAGCGTCGAGGCGCAGGCCGGCTCAGCCGCGGGCGAGTCGCGCCGGCTCGGGAGCGCGCGCGTCTCACACGAAGCGTGGATCCTCGTGGTCTGCTGCGTGGCGCAGTTCATGGTGATCCTCGATCTCAGCATCGTCAACGTGGCGCTGCCGTCGATCCAGTCGAGCCTGGGCTTCTCCTCGCCCGACCTGCAGTGGGTCGTCGACGCGTACTCGATCACGTTCGCGGGCTTCCTCCTGCTCGGCGGACGCGCGGCCGATCATCTCGGCCAACGGCGCATGTTCGTGACGGCGCTGTGCCTGTTCGCGATCGCCTCGCTCGCCGGCGGCGTCGCCCCGGACCGCGGCATGCTGATCGGCGCCCGAGCGGGGCAGGGTCTCGCCGGAGCGCTGATGGCGGCGTCGTCGCTTGCGATCATCACCGCGTCGTTCCCGCCCGGGCCGAAGCTTCACCGCGCGATCGGTGCGTGGGCGGCGATGAACGGCCTGGGCGGCGCCGCGGGGGTCCTGTTCGGGGGGATCATCACGCAGGAGCTGACCTGGCGCTGGATCCTGCTGATCAATCCGCCGATCGCCGTCGCGGCGGCGATCGTGGCGTACGCGGTCGTCAGCGATCGCCGCAAGGCGGCGGACGGCTCGAGCTTTGACGTGGCGGGGGCGCTGACGCTGACCGTCGGCCAGATGGTGCTGGTGTACGGGGTCGTCGAGGCAGGCCTGTTCGGCTGGGGCTCGTCGACGGCGCTCGTGCCGATGCTTCTCGGCGTGGCCCTGCTCGTGGCGTTCGGCGTGATCGAGACGCGACTGGCGTCGGCGCCGCTCGTGCCGTTCAAGGACCTGACCAAGTCGCTGCAGATCTCCAACAACATCGTGCTGGTGTTCAGCGCGTCGCTGTTCCCGATGTGGTTCGTCAGCTCGCTGTACCTGCAGCA
>CAZABN010000089.1:0-7804 GCA_964483345.1 uncultured Solirubrobacteraceae bacterium | reverse complement strand
ACGTCGTCTGCTCGCCGACGTCGACGGCGTTGTCGCCGATGCGCTCCAGGCAGCGGGCGACGAGCGTCATGTGCATCGCCCACTCGCGGGTGTCCAGGTCGTCGCCTATCTCGATCGAGCGGCGGAAGATCTCGCGTTGGATCTGGTTGACCTCGCGGTCCTGGCGCACGAGGTCGGCGGCCAGCCCGACGTCGCGGTCCTCGAACGAGCGCTTCGCCTGCGAAACCTCCGAGCGCGCGATCTCGCCCATTCGCAGCAGCAGCGCGAGAATCTCCGGCTGCGTGGGCGGCTCGTGGCCCGAGAGCGGCAGCTGCTTGCAGATGTTCACGCACTGGTCGCCCATCCGCTCGACGCGCATGATCAGGTGCAGCAGCGCTGCGACGAGTCGCAGGTCGCCGGCGACCGGCGCCTGCCGGGCCAGCAGCGAGAGGATCCCCTGATGGACCTCGAGGTAGCGTCCGTCGACGCGGTCGTCGTCGGCGATCACGAAGGATGCGAGCTCGACGTCCTGGTGGGCCAGTGCCTCGAGCGTGCGGTCGAGCTGTTCGAGCACGATGTCGATGCCCCCGAGCGCGCGTTGCTCGATCTCCCGCAACTCCTCTTCGAAATGCGGCCGGCCGCCGGTCTTGCTGATGGAGGTCTTGGGAACCATCTCGCTGTCTCCCGCGCGGTCGCCCCGGCCCGTGCTGGAGAGTTGGTTATCGCACTATTCGCTTCGACTTGCGTTCTCGAGCCCCCAGGTCGACGGCTCGAGCGGAGCCCGCGCCTCGGCGCCGAGTTGATCGGGTGACTCGTCGGCCTGCGGCTGGAAGCGGTAGCCGAAGCTGGGGTGGGTGTGAATGTAGCGGCGGTCCGGGACGGCGTGCTCCAGCTTCGCCCGCAGCTTGCTCACGTAGACGTCGACCGAGCGGTCGCCGGAGCGGAGCTCGCGGCCCCAGACGAGGCGGCAGAGCTCCTCGCGGGCGACGATCCCACCGGCGTGCTCGACCATCGCGACGAGCAGCTGGAACTCCCTGACCGAAAGCGTGAGCACCCGGCCCCCCGCGCGCACAAGGCCCTCACCCGGCGTGATCTCGATGTCGTCGATGCGAATCATCGGAGCGTGATCGCCAGGTTCATGCATCGACGAAGCAGGCTCGCGCGCGTTTGCGCCGCGCGGGTGAAGATGCTGTGATGCAGCGGTGAAGAAGTCGTGAAGGATAGGCAGGGGTCGCGCGGCATGCGTAGTGTTCGCTGATCATGGCGCTGCTGCGGCGAACGGTGGACGAAGGCCTGCTGGAGCTCATCGAGGAGTCGGGACGCAACGTGGTCGCGACGACGTTGCTGTTGCGTGAACTGATCTCGGACTATCCGGACCGCGCGGCGCTGGCGAGCGATGTGCGCCAGTGCGAGCACGAGGGCGATCGCATCACGCACGACGTGATCCACCGGCTGGCTGACGCGCGCCGCTCCCGCCTGCCGTTCGACGCCGACGACGGCCACCGGCTGGCGACGGCGCTGGACGACATCGTCGACCACGCGGAGCAGGTCGCGGACACGCTCGGTCTCTATGCGGTCGAGGCGACGATGGAGCAGGCGGTGGAACTGGCCGACGTGCTCGTCGGCGCCTCCGAGCAGGTTGCGCAAGCGCTCGGCTTTCTGCGTGGCGGGGATGGCCTCGCGCCGCACCTGGTCGAGATCCACCGCCTGGAGAACGAGGGCGATCGCCTCCGGCGCGACGCGGTGGCATCGCTGTTCGCCGGCGGGACCGATCCGATGGTCGTGATCCGCTGGCGCGACATCTTCGAGTCGCTGGAGGCTGCCGTCGACGCCTGCGAAACGGTCGCCCACATCCTCGAGGGCATCGGCCTGCGCCGGCGATAGCGGGCTTCTCGGAGCCGGCAGCCGGCAGGCGTTTTCGAGGACGCCCTCTGGCGGTGGACGCGGGTCGTCGTGGCGGATCAGATCCGCCGTGCGCTCAGTGACGCTTGGTAGTGCGCGCGCGGGCGTGGTGAACGCCGACGCGCAGGGCTTCGGCGGAGACCGCTGTCGGCACGCGCGGCTCGGCGATCTGCTGCAGGCGCGTGTCGAGCTGCGCCCAGCGCGCCGCGGAGAGAGCGTAGCCCGCGGTGTACGACGCGGCCGCGGCGAGCGCGCGGGCCGACTGCGTCGGCGGATACGAGATCACGAGCTGGCCGGGAACCGTGCGCTCGCTGAGCCGCGGGCGCGAGGCGCCGTGGAGTGCGTCCAGCGCCTTGATCGCGACGCTCGCAAGCGGGCCGGACGGCCGGCCGGCCAGCGCGCTCAGCGCGATCGCGTCGCCGGTCTTCAGGATCGCGGGGCTCGCCTGGCGGTGCGCGCCGCTCGCGCACCAGGAGCCGTTCACGGTCGGGCTGATCCCGTGAATCACGAGCACCTCGAGCGCCGCCAGCACGCGCCGGTCGACGTTGCCGGCCACGATCGCGGCACGCTCACAGGCCGGGAGCGTGACGTGAGTGTCCTGGAGCACGATTCGCTCGATATCGACCTGGCTGCTCACGAGCACCGTGCCGACGCTCGTGGCATGCAGGTTCGGACCGTAGAACGGGGTGTTGAAACTGTCGCGGTGCAGTTCGAGCGTCTCGAGCTGCGACCAGGCGTCGAGGAACGGACGCGGGTCGACCGGCGCCTCGCCGCGGCCGGCCGGCCGCAGTTCGAAGATCAGGTGCACGCGGTGCGCGCCCTTCGTGCGCGCGAGGCGGCCGAGAATCGTTCCGGCGAGCACGTGCGAGCCGACCGTCATCCGTCGCAACTCGAGCTGGCTGGGGTGCAGGCCGAACGCGCCGGTGAAGTACCGGGCGAGCAGACCGTGGCGCGCCGCCCTGGTGAGCGTGGCGCGCGTCGCGCGCTCGAGCACCACGAGCGGCGTGAACAGCGTCACGGCACTCGGCCTCGACCGGAGGTTGATGGTTGGCACGACGGGTGCCGGGACCGGCGAGGACGTCGTCGAGCTGAGGGCGCCGCGGAACAGCCTCCCCGACAGCTCCGTTCGTGAGGACTGCGCACCTGCGCTCGCCGGGGCCGTCGGGTGCGGCCCGGGCGCCAGCGCTGCCGGCGCGGCGGCGGAGAGCAGGGCCGCACTGCGACGCGGCGGCTTCGGCGTCGGGTACCACGCCGAGACGGAGGCGAGGTTCCCGTAGGTGAAGCGGTCGCCGAAGGCGTTGCGCAAGACCACGTAGCGCCCGAGCCCGCGGCTTCGGCCAATCGCGATGACCGTGCCGTCCTGGGCGGCGACGACCGCCGCGTCAGACGACGCGAAGATCTTCTCGCCGGGCGTCCGCTGGGACGCGGCGGTGGCGGCTCCGACCGCTGCCGGCGCCGGTGCGATGCCGGCAGCGCCGGTCTTCGCGGGGGAGCCGTTCGCTGCGCCCGCGCTGCGCGACGACGAGGCCGGGCCGTAGCTCGCGTGGTAGCGCAGCTGGATTGGGAAGTCGCCCTCGGCGAGCTCGGTGACAGAGTCCACCAGCGCGCTCGGCTCGCCGCTCAGCAGCTCGGCTCGCAGCATCACCGACTGGACGTAGGCGTGGGAGTGGTTGTAGGCGAAGATCGCGCGGGCCAGGTTGTGCTTGGCGCCCGCCGCGGCGAGGTAGCGCGCAGCGGCGAAGATCGCGTCCGCCGCGTTGTAGGGGTCGCGCACGCCGGACGCGCTCGCGTCCACGCCGAAGCGCTTCCACGTGCTCGGCAAGAACTGCATCCAGCCGATCGCGCCGGCGGAGGAGACGTCGAGGTCCGTGCCGTAGTCGGTTTCGACCTCGTTGATCGCCGCCAGTGTCTGCCAGGGGATCCCATAGGCGGCTCCGGCCGCCTGGTAGATCGCCAGCAGGAACGGCGGGATGTGGAAGCTCTCGACGTAGAACTGGGGCACGTCGGCCGCTCCGTTGACGATGAACGGGTCCTCCCACGATCCCGGCAGCACGCCGGCCAGCGGGTTCGTGCCCGCGAACAGGGAGGGCGAGGGCGCGGTGGGCCCGGACGGTTCGCCCGACCCGCCGTGGGCGGAGTGCTTGCCGGCCGACGGCGCTCCTCCGCCGCCGGTGCCGCTCTGCGGCTGCGGCTGCGAGCCGGTGATCACCGGCACGGTGAAGGCTCCGGGGTTCGTGCCCGAGTTGCCGCTGCCGGCGCCGGCTCCGCTCGTCGCTCCGGGCGTGGTCGCTCCGGTCGCGCCGACCGTGGTGGTAGAGCCCGTCGTCGTGGTCGATCCGGTCGATCCCGCTGCCGAGGTTCCGCTTGCGCCGGCGCCGCCGGTCGGGCCTGTCACGCCTGTCGCGCCGGTCGTGCCTGTCGCGCCGGTGGCGCCGAACAGCGAGGTGGATCCGGTGGCGCCGGTCGGGCCGGAGGCTCCCGTGGCGCCGCTCGCGCCGGCGGTGCCGTTCAGCACCGACGTGTCAGCGGTCAGCGGCGTGGTGGCGGTCGAGGCCGCCATCAGCGTCACGGCACCCAGAACCACGACGACGAGTGCCGTCCGGCGGACACGGTCGATTTGCATGCTGGCTCGTTGTATCACGCGGGCAGGTCGTTGCGTGCAACGGTTTTGGCGAAATTGCTCGCACTGTGGGGGCTCGTGCGCCCTGTTGCTAGTCGGCGGCGGCGAGATCGTCGTACGTCACGCACCTGCGGCCCGGCCTGGCGCGGCGGATGACGTCCTCGAGCGCGAGCATGTGGCCCGCCGAGGCGAGGTCGCGTGGATGCAGATCGATCCGCAGCGTGCGCCCCGCGAGGCGGCCGCCGAGGCGCAGCAGCGGCGGCGAGATCGCGTTTCGCAACGGGCCGGCGGCGGCGAGGGCGATCGGCGGGCGGCAGAGGTGGCGGTGTGCCCCCGCGCGGGTCGGATGCAGGCCCCAGGCGCCTGCCCACCACTGGAAGCGCGTGCGGAGCGACTCGCGCAGCGCGGCGGTGTAGGCGTAGGCCGGCGCGACGAAGCCGCGCGGCTCGATCCCGGCGAGCTTGAGGATCCGGCGCCCGGCGTCGAGCGCCCGGGCCGTCTGCAGCGCGTCCAGCCCGACGAACTCGGGCGACTCGCGGGCGATCGCCAAGCGAGGATGGGGCGGCCAGCGTGACCGGTGTGCCTGCAGATGGTGAAAACCGTGTTGCGCGATCGCGTCGCCTCGTCCGGCGCGCTCCAGCAGCCAAGTCCCAACCTCAGGTCGACGGTCAGACAGGGGGTGCATGTCGCGAGCCGGGATGACCAGGAGCGTCACCCGCTCGACGCCGAGGTCGTCGAGCCAGTCGCGGATCAGCGCGGCACGTTCGAAGGTCGCCGGCTCGATGTCGTGCAGCGCGACGGCGAGCATGCGTTCAGGCTGCATCGCGAGCCTCGGCGGCGGCGGCCGCGAGCGCGAGGTCATAGCCGGCGGCGAGGCGCTCGAGCGCTCGCCCCCAGGTGCGCTGCTCGACGCTGCGCCGCGCGGAGCGGCCGAGGCGCTGGCGCAGCGCCGCCGAGCCCGCCAGCAGCAGCAGGCCCTCGGCCAGCGCGTCCGCGCGAGCCGGGCGCAGCAGCCCGTCGGCGCCGTCGGCGATCAGCTCGCGCGGCCCGCCCGCGTCGACGGCGAGCACCGGGACCGCGCTCGCCTGGGCCTCGAGCACGACCTGGCCGAAGGTGTCGGTCTCGCTTGGGAAGCAGAAGACGTCGGCGCTCGCGTAGGCGGCGGCGAGCGCCGTTCCCTCGAGCCAGCCGAGGAAGGTCGCGCGCTCCCCGAGACGGCGCTGCAGGCGTGGCTGCTCGGGGCCACCGCCGGCCAGCACGAGATGCAGGCGCGGGTCCTGCTCGTGCGCGAGCGCGAACGCGTCGGCGAGCAGGTCGATGTTCTTCTCCTTGCTGATGCGGCCCGCGTAGAGCACGCTGAGCTCGCCCGGGAGCAGCTTCGCCTCGCGCCGGGCGGGATCGAAGCGGACCGTGTCGACGCCACGGTCCCAGCGGACGATGCGGTCAGTTGTGATCCCGAGCTCGGCGAGGGCCTCATCAGCCGCGCGGCTGGGCGACAGCACGAGCCGGCACTGGGAGTAGAACGCGGCGACCACCAGCTGTGCCGTCAGCTGCAGCGCCGGATCGCCGCTGCGCAGGCCCGCGTAGGCGGCTAGCTCCGTGTGGTAGCTGCCGACGAGGGGGATCTCCATCGCGCGCGCCAGCAGCGCCGCGGCCACGCCGCTGGGGCCGGGCGAGCAGACGTGGATCAGGTCGTAGCGCCCGTCGGCGATCGCCTCGACCGCCGCCGGGAGGCTCGGCACGCCGATCTCCATGCCGGGGTAGTGCGGGATCTCCACGTCGGCCACCGCCGCGAGCCGGCGGTCGACGTTGCGGTCGGTGCCGATCACCTCGATCGTGAAGCCCTCGACGCCACGCTCGCGGATCTCCTCGATCGTGCGCGTGACGCCGTGCATCGCGCCGATCCCGTCCGCCACGATCGCGACGCGCGGGCGCTCGCCGTCGCGGACCGTGAGCTTGGCGCGCTCGCGGGCGATGAAGGCGGCCGACGGCGCGTAGGGGATGGCGGGGATGCAGGCGGTGAACAGCACGGCGCCGATCTCGCCGATCTCGCCGCGTTCGGCCGCCTGCGTCGCGGTCGCGACCGCATCCCGCAGGGCGCGCTCGTGTGCGCGCGTGGCGCGGCGATAGAGGTCGGCGTGGGTGAAGCGGTCGTCCTGCATGTGGGCGACGAGATCGTCCTGCGAGAGGTCGTCGAGACCGACCGAGTGCAGCCAGGCGTCCAGCAGGGCGCCCGCGTCGGCGGGCGCCAGGTTGCCGGCTGCGGAGCCCTCGCGACGGTCTCCCTCGCGCAGCACGCGCTCGGCGATCTCGAGCACCACCACCGGATCGAGCTGCGTCCGCTGGCCGCCGCGGCCGAGGGCGCGCACGGCCAGGGCCATCGCCGCGTGGGCCCACTTCTCGGCGCTGCCATGCTCGCCGCCGGGCTCGACGCGCCCGGCGTGCACGTGTTCGAGGAACTCCGCCGCCGTCGCCGCGGCGGGAGCGCTCGTGAAGGTTCGCCCGATATCGATGCCGGCGTGGTCGTCGCTGCCGCCGATCGCGATCCCGCCCTGGGTTTCGACGTAGATCGCAGCCGGCATGTTCAGCTCCCGCGCGCGTGAGCCGTTGCGGGTCTCCCAGATCGGGAACAGCTCGGCGAGGCGGCGCCGGTGGCGGGTGGTCAGCGGCGCGCCGACGCAGAAGAAGGGATGCGCGAGCGCGCTGACGATGCCGTGCGCATCGAGATAGCCGGCGCATTCCTCGACGTCGCCGGCGTGGGCCGCCAGCCACTCGTGGTCCGCCGGCGTGATGTCGAAGCACAGGACGTGTACGGCCTGGGGCTCGCCGCGGAAGTGCGCCGTCAGCTCCTCGGAGATGAAGACGTCCGGCAGCCCGGCGAGCGCCAGCGCACCGTCGATCGTGTCGTGGTCGGTGATCGTCACGAAGTCCATGCCGCGCCGCTTGGCGAGCTCGTAGACCTCGTGCGGGGGGGTCGCGCATTCGGGCAGGCCCAGCGCCCGCTGGACGCCGAGGCGGGAGACGGCGGAGGCCGTCGAATGGCAGTGGAGATCGACTCGCGTCGTCCCGGGACTGCGCTGATCGTTCCGTGTCGTTGTCATGCATCTAAGATTCGGCTGCAAACGGCGGCTTTCTGTGACCAGGCCGTGAACGCGCGGGCCTGCTATCAGGATCTTCACGTCGCGGCGCGGCAGCGCTGCTGAGATGCGGCGTGCGAGTCTGACCAGCTCGCAGCGAGCTCTCGAACAGGATGACCCCGCGGGTCGCGCACGAGGGCCTCTCTCAGCCGGCGCCCTGGGCTCG
>CAZABN010000088.1:6407-7902 GCA_964483345.1 uncultured Solirubrobacteraceae bacterium | reverse complement strand
CCCTACCGCACGCTCGCGCAGGACCTCAGCTTCGCCGTCGACCAGCTCGTCGAGATCGCGATCCGCGCGCTCTCCGCCGCCGTCAACGACACCTTCACGGCGCTGACCTGCATCGACTGGCTGGGCGAGAGCCTGTGCAAGATCGCGGCGGAGTGGTCGCCGACGCAGATCCACCGCGACGAGAGCGGCCAGATCCGCCTGATCTCGGCCGCCGTCGGCTACCAGCGGATCGTCGAGCGCGCCTACGAGAAGATCCGCCAGGCCAGCTCAGGCATGCCGGCCGTGATGATCCGCCAGCTCGACGCGCTGGAGAAGGTGATGGAGTACACGACCACGAGCGCGCAGCGCGACGTGCTGGTGGAGCAGGCCCGGCGCGTCGAGACCGGCAACCTGGAGACGGTGCGCGAGGCGGCCGACCGCGCCGATGTGACCCGCGCCTACGAGGCGGTGCTGGCGGCGCGCGTGGCGGTGGAAACGTCCCGGCCGAGCTGAGGCGCGCTCAGCGCGTCCACGGGCGGGCGCTCAGCGTCCATGCGCCGGCGCCAACGAGCAGCACCGCGCACAGCACCCAGCCGAGCGCGGTCGTGCCGAGCCCCACGTACTTCAGGCCGGAGGCGAAGATCACGAACGTGATCGCCGGGCGCACGTAGCGGTCCGGCACGCTCGACGAGATCAGCGAGCCGATCAGCACCGCCGGGACGCTGCCGATGATCAGCGACAGCGTCACGCCGAACTCGACGTGCCCGAACGCGAGCGCGCCCAGCGCCGCCGCGATCGTCAGCGGAACCGCCTGCGTGAGATCGGTGCCGACGAGCTGCTTCGCGCCCAGCATCGGATAGACGAAGAGCAGCAGCACGATCATCAGCGAGCCCGAGCCGACCGACGTCATGCCGACGACGACGCCGCCGAGCATCCCGATCAGGACGGTCGGCAGCGGCCTCGCGACCACCTGCGCGACCAGACCGGTCCGCGCCTGCCCGGACCGCCGGTCCAGCGCGTAGCGCAGCACCATCGCCGCCGCACCGACGAGCAGCGCGGCGCCGAGCGCGACCTCGATGTTCTTCTGAGCGGAGCTGGAGTTGCCCATCAGGTGCAGCAGATAGGCGCCGAGGAACGCCATCGGCACCGAGCCCAGCACCATCCAGCCCACGAGTCCGCGGTTGACGGTGCCCCGGCGCAGGTGCACGCCGGCCCCGATCGGGCGCATCACAACCGCCGCCACGAGGTCGCTCGAGATCGCCGCCGAGGGCGTGACCCCGAACAGCAGGATCAGCATCGGCGTCATCAGGGCGCCACCGCCGGCGCCCGTCATGCCGACGAGAAAGCCGACCACGGCGCTGCCGAGAACGATGTACGGGTCGACGTGCGTGCGTGCCTCCTGCGAGCTGACCGGCCCCTGCCGCGACGGCGCATCGTAGACGACGTGGGGGCGCGCGCACGCGCGAGCGCGAGCGCGCGTCCCCGGCGGCGTGTGGGGCGCGAGCGCGAGCGCGCG
>CAZABN010000088.1:3808-6307 GCA_964483345.1 uncultured Solirubrobacteraceae bacterium | reverse complement strand
CCCGCGGCTTGGCGTAGGCTGCGCGCACTGTGTCGAACGAGGTGGCGCCCTACGGCGAGCTGGGTGCCGCGGAGATCGCGCGGCTGATCCGCGAACGGCGGCTGAGCTGCGTCGAGGTGGCGGCCGCCGCCAACGTGGCGATCGCCAAGCTCGACGGCCCGATTCACGCGTTCGCGACGCAGCCGGGCGACGCCGCGGTCGACCGCGCCCGCGAGCTCGACAAGCTCTCACCCGAAGCCGCCGCGAAACTGCCGCTGCTCGGCGTGCCGGTGGCGGTCAAGGACATCTTCGACACCGCCGAGCTGCCGACGGAGTACGGCTCGCCGATCTATCGCGGCTACCGGCCGCGCGCCGACGCGGCGCTGGTGAGCCTGCTGCGCGCGGCCGGCGCGGTGATCGTCGGCAAGACCAAGACCAGCGAGTTCGCGTGGAAGCATCCCAGCGACACGCGCAACCCGCTCGATCTCGAGCGCACGCCGGGCGGCTCCTCGAGCGGCTCGGCGGCGGCCGTGGCGGCGCGGATCGTGCCGCTGGCCACCGGCACCCAGACCGCCGGCTCGATCGTGCGCCCCGCGTCCTACTGTGGCGTGCTCGGGCTGAAGCCCACGGCGGGCGTGCTGCCGCTGGGAGGTGTGCTGCCGACGTCGGCGACGCTCGACACGGCCGGGCTGTTCGCCCGCAACGTCGACGACCTCGAGCTTGCGCTCGCGGCGATGTCCGCGGCACCCGCCGGCATGGCCGCCGCGCGGGCGAGCCGCTCGCTCGACGGGGCCGGCGCCGCGCGTGCCGCCGAGCCGCAGGCCGCCCCGCGCATCGGTTTTCTGCGCATCGCCTGGGACCGGCTCGAGGCGGCCGCGCGCAACGCGATCGAGGACTACCTCGCCGCCGCGGCGAGCGCGGGAGCCGTCATCTCGCAGACGGAGCTGCCGGTGGCCTTCGAGCTGCTCGCCGAGGCGCAGGAGACGATCCAGCAGGCCGAGACCGCGTGGGCGCTTGGCCGCGAAGCGGACTGGCACGGGGAGCTGGTGAGCGCCGAGCTGCGCGACTACATCGCGGCGGGCCGCGCGGTCACGCACGCCGACTACCTGGCGGCGCGCCGCCTCGCGGACGAGCAGCGCTGGCAGTGGCAGGAGCGTCTGGGCGCGTTCGACGCGGTGCTCGCACCGAGCACGCTCGGCGTGCCGCCGACGCTCGACGAGCGCTCGACCGGCGATTCGCTGCTGTGCCGGCCGTTCACCCTGCTGGGCGGCCCGGCGCTCGCGCTGCCGGGCGCGTGGACTCCCGCCGGGCTGCCGATCGGGTTGCAGCTGGTCGGCGCGGTGCACGACGACCGCGCGCTGCTCGCCGTCACGCGCTGGCTGCTCGCGCGCGTCGGCGAGCGCTCACCGTCGCGCGCCGGCGAGCGCTCGGCGCCGGCCTGAGCGGCCGCGCCCCGGCGACGACCGCGCGACCGCCCGCGGCGCCACCCGAACCGGCGGCCGAGGGGTGGTTGCGAGTACAGTCGCGTGATGACCGAATACTCGAACCCAGAGCAGGACGCCGAGGTCGCGCGCCGGCGCCACGAGGAGCGCCGCGCCGTCGAGGAGGCCGGTGGCGGCGAGTCCGAGGGCTTCGAACTCGCCGAACGCGAGCTGATCGAGCACGCCTCACACGGCGACGAGCACGCGACGACGAAGATCCTGCGCGACGCCGAGCCCGACGAGGAGCTGACCGACTCCGTCTACGGCGAAGCGGACGAGGAGAACGTCAGCGACTGACCAGCGTTGCGGCCAGCCAGCGATGCGCCGCGACGACGTGAGCAGGGTCTATCTGGTGGCCGAGATCGGACTCGTGGTAGGACACGTCGAGGCCGCCCTCACTCAGCAGCTCGCGCGCGGCGCGGCCGAACTCGACCCCGATCACCGGGTCGCGCCGTCCGTGGGCGATGAACGTCCGCAGGCCCGCACGAGTGGCGAGGTCCGGCGACCAGTCGTCGAGCGCCGGCACGAAGCCGGAGAAGGCGAGGATTCCCCCCGGCACGGGACGGCCGGGACCCAGGCCGAGCGCGTAGCTCATCACGGTCCCCATCGAGAAGCCGCCGAGGACGGTTCGCTCGGGTGTGATCGCGGTGCGCTCCCAGAGGCTGTCGTGGAGGGCGGCGAGCGACTCGCAGGCGGCGTGGAAGCTGGCGGGGTCGGGGTGTCCGACGCGCGGCACGACGTACCAGTGGCGCCCGGGCAGTCCCGGCAACGTCAGTGGCGCGGCCGGCGTGACGACGTGAAATCGTCGTTGCGGGTCGAGCACGTCGCCGAGCGGCAGCAGATCCAGCTCGTCGGCGCCGCGACCGTGGTGGAGCACGAGCAGGCCATCGGGCTCGCCGTCCGCCGGCCGCTCGCGGAACTCCAGCGCCGTCACCACGCCGACGGCTGTGCGTGCGAGGACATCTGCGCAGCAAGGTAGCGGATGGAGCGCATGGCGCACGGCGGGCGCTCGCCGCAAGCGGACCGATCCAATCCGGAC
>CAZABN010000088.1:0-3708 GCA_964483345.1 uncultured Solirubrobacteraceae bacterium | reverse complement strand
TGCTCGCCCCATCGGCACAACCGCGCCCCGCCGCGCTCTAGTGTTCGCCGATGGCGTCCTGGGATGACGTGCGGCGCATCGCCCTGGCGCTGCCGCAGACCGACGAGCGGCCGTCGCACGGGAGCGCCTTCTGGCGCGTCGCCGGCAGGGGCTTCGTGTGGGAGCGCCCGCTTCGCGCGGCGGACCTGGCGGCGCTCGGCGACGACGCGCCCAGCGGTCCGATCCTGGGCGTGCGGGTGGAGCATCTCGGTGCGAAGGAGGCGCTGCTCGCCGACGACCCCGCGGTCTTCTTCACGACGCCGCATTTCGACGGCTTCAGCGCCGTGCTGGTGCGCCTGGAGCGGATCGCGCTCGACGAGCTCGAGGAGCTGGTCGTGGAGGCGTGGCTCGCGCGTGCGCCGGCACGCCTGGCGCGCGAATATCTCGCCGCCCACCCTCCGAACACCGCCCTCTGAGCGCGCGTCGACCGCCCCGCGCCCGCCGCGCGCGGACGACGGATGTCCTAGACGTGTGACCCGCTTCCGCGACGCGCACGCGACCGCGGTCGAGGACCCGCCGATGGCGGAACACGTGATCTTTCACGGGACATGCATGAACCCAAGAGCGTCGCGCCTGAAGCGGCGCCGCACCCAAATGCAGCGGAGGGACTCAAATATGCTGCGAAAAGGCTTCGCGATCGGCATTGTGGCTCTGGCGTGCGCGCTTCCCGCGACCGCCAGTGCCGCGACTGCGACATCCCGGGGAACGTCGGCGGCCGTCGTCGTCCCCATGCAGCTGAAGGCTCATCCCAGGCTGAAGGCCCACAGGATCATCAGTCTCGAGCTCAAGCAGCACCCCAGACTGAAGTGACGCCTCTCGCGGGCTTCGGCCCGCGGACACACACTGGCGGGCAACCCCCGCCAAATGCACCGGAGAGCTCGGCCGCAAGGCCGGGCTCTCCGCATGTGCGGCGGCGTGCGGAGCCTCGCGGCGGTGCGGCGGCCGGCCCCTCGCGCCGGCTGGCCGGCCGACCCCTCGCGCCGGCTCGCCCGCAGGCGCTCAGGTCGCGTCCGCGCGACCGCCGACCGTCTTCAGGCCATGCTGGCCGCGCGGATCGGCGGAGGGGGTGTCGCTCGCCTGGGCGCTTCGGGGGACGCCCACGGCAGCCAGGATGCCCGCCAGCAGGAAGGCCGTGGCGAGCACGAACGATTCGGTGAAGCCCGTCACGGTGGGCAGCCCGTGAGCCGTGTGCCCGGCGATGAACGTCGCGGCGATCTGGGCTCCGAGCGCGCCGCCCAGTGTTCGCATCACGGTGTTCATGCCCGAGGCGATGCCCGTCTGATGCGGCGGCACCGCTCCGACGATCAGGTTGCCGAGCGCGGCGAAGGCGAGGCCGATGCCGATCCCCATCAGTCCCGAGCTGACCAGCAGGTCGATCGGATGCGCGTGCGCGACGACGAGGATCACGAACGAGGCCGCGGTGATCGCGCTGCCGACGATCAGCGCCAGACGCGAGCCGAAGCGCGCGGCAATCGGCCCCGCTCTCAGGCTCATCAGCATCATCGTCGTCGCCATCGGCAAGAGGTACAGGCCGGACACGACGACCGAGGAGCCGAAGCCGAACCCGGTGCTCTTCGGCAGCTGCGCGAACTGGGGAATGATCACGAACGCCGAGTACATCCCGGCCCCGATCAGGAACGCGGCCGTGTTCGTCGTCCACACCCCGCGCACGCGCATCATCCTCATGTCGACGAGCGGATTGGAGCTGCGCGCCTCGACCGCGACCCACACCACGCAGACCGCCAGCCCGCCCGCTAGCAGACCGATCGTCTTCACCGACCCCCACCCCCACACCGTGGTCTCGCTGACCGCGAGCAGCGCGGCCGAGATCCCGACGGTCATCAGGAACGCCGCACGCCAGTTCACCCTGCCCGGCACCCGGATCGGCGACTCGGGAACGAAGCGCCAGGTGAACACCGCCGCGATCACGATCACGACGAGCGGGATCCAGAACAGCCAGTGCCAGCTGAGATGTTCGACGACGATGCCGCCGCCGACGATGCCGGCGCCGCCGCCCACACCGAGGATCGCCGAGAGCATGCCGATGCTGCCGGCGACCCGCTCGCGCGGGAACTCGTCGCGAACGATGCCGAACGCCAGCGGGAAGATGCCGCCCGCGGCGCCCTGCAGGGCACGCCCGATGACGACGAGCAGCAGCGAGTTGCCGACCGCCGACAGCAGCGTTCCGGCGGCGAGGATCAGCAGCGTCCACAGCAGCACCCGCTCCTTGCCGTACATGTCGCCGAGGCGGCCGAGGATCGAGGTCCCGACCGACGCCGCCAGCAGGTAGGCGGTCAGGATCCACGTCACACCCGTCTCCGTGGTGTGCAGGTCGTGCTGGAACGTCGGCAGCGCGGGGATCACGGCGCCGCTCAGCACGGCATAGGAGAGCGAGCCCAGCGCCAGGACCGCGAGCGTGATGTTCGGGGAGATTCTCTCGGGCTTCTGCGCGGTCATCGATCGGGCTCGCGCGGGCGATCGCCGGCGGGAATACATCTTTACGCCGGCGCCGGTGGCGCCGGACCGGATAGTACACGTACAATGCTGTCCACTTATGGGAACCGACGAAGCAGGCGCGCGGCGTGGCCGGGCGCGGATCGAGACCTTGGCACCCCGCCGATGAGCGTCTTCCACCGCATCCTCGTCGCCTACGACGGTTCGCAGGACAGCGACGCGGCGCTCGCGCTTGCGGTGTCTCTCGCCCGCGATCAGAGCGCGCAGCTGACGCTCCTCACCGTCGTCCCCGACGTCCCGCTGCCGGTGACCAGCGTGGCCGTTGGCGCCTACGATCTGAACGGCGTCTATCTCGAGACGCAGCAGAGCGCGCAGGCCACGATCCCCGACGACGTCTCCGTGACCGCGATCCTGCGTCACGGGAACCCCGCGCACTGCATCGCCGAGGCGGCGGCGGACCACGATCTCGTCGTCATGGGCACGCACGGACGCAGCCGCATCGGCGACGCGCTGGCCGGCAGCGTCTCGCGCGCGGTCGTGCACTCCCTGCGCGGGGCGGTGCTGATCACGCGCGCCCCCGAGGCCGCGGCCGCCGCACCCGACGCCGTCCCCGAGTGAGCCCCGCTACCCGCACCGCCCCGGCCCGCGCGCCGCGGGAGGCGACGCCGGCGGCGGCGCTCCGCAGTGACGCCGCGCGCAACCGCGCCGCGATCCTCACCGCCGCCCGCGAGCTGTTCGCCAGCGGGCGCGACGTCCCGATGTATGAGATCGGCCGGCGGGCCGGCGTCGGCCAGGCGACGCTCTACCGCCACTTTCCCGACCGCCCGGCGATCGTCGCGGCGATCACCCGCGAGCACATCGAGCGGATCGAGGCGGTCGGCAGCGCCGGCGGGGACTCGGATCAGCTGGTTGTCGGCGTGCTAGCGGCGGGCGCCGAGATGCTCGTCTGCATCCACGACCTGCTCGGCATCCTGCGCGACGACGCGACGCTCGCCCCGATCCTCGACGAGCTGCGGCGCCGCATGCTCGCGGTGCTCGAGACGGCGCTCGAGCGTTCCAGCGCCGGCGGCCTCGTGCGCGAAGACGTCGACGCGCACGACCTGATGCTGGTCCTGAAGATGGTCAACGGCGCCCTCGTCGGCGTCTCCACGACCGACGAGCGCAGCGCCGCGGCCGCGCGCGCGCTCGAGCTCGCGCTGGGCGGGCTCCGCGCCG
>CAZABN010000087.1:0-8033 GCA_964483345.1 uncultured Solirubrobacteraceae bacterium | reverse complement strand
GCTACGCGGTGACTGCGAGCTTGAGCTCGGAGAGCTCGGTGGTGCCGTTCTCGCCGTCGCCGAGGTAGAGCGCGACGGCTTCCTTCAGGCCTTCGAGCAGTTCGTCGACGCTGTCGCCCGATGCGAAGACGCCGGGTAATTCGGGCACCTCGGCCCAGTAGGTGCCGTCTTCGTGGTGGATGCGGGCGGTGTATTCCATCGTTTCTGGTGATCGTCGCCGACGCGTCGTCACTTGAGGCGCGCTTGACGGAGGATAGCGTTGGTCAGTCCGGGCGGATAGTCGCGGTTCCTGTGGTGCGGAAGCGTGATCGGACGCTCGCCGGGCTTCGTCATCTTGACGACGTGCTTGCCGGTCATCGTCCAGCCGTGCTCCTCGAGCAGCCTGCGGGCCGCCTTCTGGTCGAGGACCATCACTCGGACTCCGCGGCCGGCACACCGGAGGCGGCCGGCGAATGCTCGGTTGAGTATCTCGACGTCGTGCGGGCGCGCCTCGGCGTGCAGGAAGCGCTCGGTCGTGCTCATCCGCGAGTGGCCGAGAAGCGCCTGTACGAAGTGGGCGCCGGCCTCGCGCGCGACCAGCGACCCGGCGGCGTGGCGCAGGACGCGCGTTACGGCGTATAGGTCGTTCCCAGCTTGGTGAAGTTGAGGCTGATCGACTCGGTTGGCTCGTCTTTGGTTGCAGATGCCCCGCCGACGACGTTAGCCGCCTCCTCGTCGCCTACGTCCAGATCCCCGAGCGGGATCTCGTCCGCGTTCTCGGGACGCAGCCCTTGCTGCTCATCTCGATCGGTCATGTCACCCTCCCCTGTCTGGCGTTGTCGGGCCCTTCACTGCGGGGTAGAGGCTACTCCCGAGCCAGGGCTTTGACAATCCTGCTCGCTCCGCCGTCACGCGCGCGACCACGTCCTCCGGCCAGGCGCGACACGAGCACCGAGACGTCTTCTGAGCGAGCGCCCGAGACCCACCGGACCCGCGTGGCGCGACAATTGTCGCGTGGCCGACCGGATACAGATCGGGGTCGTCGTGCGATGTGTAGGTGAATGTTGAGCTCCGGTGGCGCCGGCGACAGGCGCAGTGACGCCGTCCTGCTCCGTGAGGCGAGCCGCGATCCGGCGGCCTTCACGGAGCTGTACGTGCGCCACGTCGAAGCCGTCCACGGCTGGCTGCGCCGGCGGATCGAGTGGGCGGCCAGCGACCTGACGGCGGAGACGTTCGCACGCGCTTGGCTGAACCGTGGCCGCTTCCGCGACGAGCGGGACGGCTCGGCGCTCCCGTGGTTGCTCGGCATCGCCGCCAACCTCCTCGCCGACGCGGCGCGCCACGACCGGATCGAGTCCCGGGCTCGTGAGCGGCTCGGGCTGCCGGTCGACCTGGCGCACGAGGACGGCTACAGCGAGGTCGAGCAGCGGCTGTCGCCGCGTGTGGCGCTCGCGAAGCACCTCGCGTCGCTGCCGCCGGGCGAGCGCGACGCGCTGGAGCTGCGCATCGTCAAGGAGCTGTCCTATGAGGAGGTGGCGGAGCGGCTGGAGATCCGGCCCGCAGCCGCCCGTCTGAGGGTGTCGCGCGCATTGCGGCGCCTCGCTGTGTCCGTCCCCGAGGAGAAACCATGAACGACGACCTGCCACCCAGTCTGAATCGGTTCGCGGCGGAGCTGGAGCACGCGATCCGCCGCGAGCTTGGCTCCCGCCGCGACCACCGTCTGCTCCGCCTGCTGCGCGCACGGCCACGGCTGCTCGCCGGCACCACAATCGGGGCCGCCGCGACCGGTGCGCTGCTCGCGGTCGTCCTTGGCGCCGCGGGCAGCTCGCCCGCGTTCGCCGTCACGCGCAACCACGACGGCAGCTTCACGGTGACGCTGCGGTCGCTGAGCGCGATCCCGGCCGCGAACCGAACGCTGGCGCAGATGCGTGTGCATGCGACCCTCGTTGCAACGGCTGCCAAATGTCCCACCCGGCGGCCGCCGCTACCCAGGCGGACTCCTGTCCCGATTCCGCTGCGCTTCCGGATTCCACCGCCGCACCCACCGCTGCACCAGCGGATTCCTGTCCCCATTCCTGCCCCGGCTCCACCTCACCTCCGGATCACGGTGTGCGATCCGCCGCCCCTCTCCGACAGCAGCTGAGCTGTCGATGAGCCTGCTGGCGCGCCGTCGCACGCCGATCGCCGTTGTCGTCGTGTCCGGGGTGCTGGTGGTCGCCGGCTGCGGGTCCTCGAGCGAGCCGGGCAGCGCCGGCAAGACCGCATCGAGCGCGACGTCGTCCCTCATGGCATCGGGGCTCACGTTTTCAAAGTGCATGCGCTCGCACGGTGAGCCGACCTTCCCGGATCCAAACGCCGCGGGTGGGGGTTTTCAGCTCACCGGCAATGGCAAATTCAGGATCAGAATCGGCCCCCGCGGGACCAACGGGGAGTCGCCGGCGTTCCAGGCGGCCATCTCGGCGTGTCAGAACCTGTTTCCCCCAATCTCTGGCGGGTCTGGAGAGCAACACCCGTCCGCCGCCACCATGACGCAGATGCTCGCGGTCGCCAGATGCATGCGTGCGCACGGGGTGCCGAACTGGCCGGATCCGACGACTTACTTGCCCAGCAGCCCGAACGGCTATGCCGAGATAATCGACCACAACGGCGCGGTCTTCCTGATCCCAACGTCGATCGACACCCGCTCGCCCGCGGTCAAGCAGGCCGCGACCGCCTGCCAGGTGCCCTGATCGGCGCCGGCGGCTGTGACGCGCCGGCCTCTAGCTGGTCGCGCAGTACTACTTCACCACGTTGGGATACGGGAGCGGCGGCGGGAGCGGTGCCGTTGGAGGGCTCGCCTCGTGCACGCTTGCCCCGCCGAGCACGGATTCCGCATCCGTCTCGCTCACCGGCAGATCGTCGACGAGCTCATCGAGCTGATCGCCGGGCTCCGGCCCCTCCTCGTGACGCGGTACGTCGGCCATGATCGCGGCGAGTGTAGCTCACGATCGCCCGTCTAAACGGCGACGACCGAGTAGACCGGCGGCAACCGCGTCGCGGCCGTCGACCAGCTGGCGCCCGCGTCGCCGGAGCCGAACACGTCGCCGGAGGTGGCGCCGAAGTACAGCTCGAGTTGCTCGCCGCTCCCGGCGCGGCTGAACGCCTGGCGCAGCACGGTGAGGTAGGCGTGCTCCGCCGGCAGGCCGTCTCCCCGCGCAGCCCACGAGGAGCCCCCGTCGCGTGTCTCATAGACGCGGACGCGACCGTCGGGGGTGACGCGGTCCATGTCGGCGACGAGCGGGATCACGTAGGCGCTGTCGGGATCGGCGGGGTCGACCATCAGCGGGAAGCCGAAGTCGGACGGGAGACCGCCCCCACCAATGTCGATCCAGCTTTCGCCGGCGTCGTCGGAGCGGAAGACGCCGCCGTGGAACTGCATGAACATGCGCTCCGGTTGTTTGGGCGCGCGCTCGACATGGTGGACGCAGCGGCCCGCGTTCTCGTCCTTGAGCGCCTCCTCGGGCAGGTATCTCGGGTTGATCCCCGCGTTGCCCCGCCGCCAGCTGCGGCCTCCGTCCTCGGTCAGCCACATCCCGGCGGCCGACACGGCGACGGCGAGCCTGTCGGGATCCCCGGGCCAGGTGCAGATCGAGTGCAGGCAGAGCCCGCCGCCGCCCGGCTGCCAGTGCGGGCGCGACGGCTGGTCCCACAGTCCCGCGTTGAGCTCCCAGCTCGCTCCGCCGTCGCGGCTCTCGAACAGCACCCCGGGGTCTCCCCCCGCGTAGAGCGTCGCTTCGGCCTCGCCGAGGGCTATCACCCAGATCCGCTCGAGCGCCTGGTCGCCGCCCTCGGGCAGCGCGACGCCATCGGCCTGCGTCCACTCCGCGTCGCCGTCACCGTCGGTGAAGAAGATCTTCGGCCCGTAGAACGGCGAGATCACGGCCGCGAACAGGCGCCCGGTGCGGGGATCGCGGGTCGCGAACTCGACCGGCTGTCCGGCGAACGCGCGCGTCCGGACCTCGAAGCCCGAGCCGGGCTCGCCCTCGAGCAGATACAGCCCCTTCTTCGTTCCCACCACCAGCTCGGTCATCGCTCAGCCTCCTGTTATCGCCGGTATCACCTCGACGCGGTCCCCCGACCGCACCGCCGTCGCCTCTTCCCCGCGCTCGCCGTTGACGAACACGTTGATGTGCCGGCGGATCCGGCTGCGTTCGTCGACGATCCAGCCCCTCATGTCCGGGTGGCGAAGCTCGAGCGCGCACAGCAGCTCGAGCACCGTCGAGCCCTCGAGCTGATGCTCCGCGCCACCACCCGCGAGCTTGCGCAGCGGTCCCCGGACACACACGACGGCCATGGCGCGCAATCCTACGCGTGCCGGCCGACCGGGGCCCTGAAATGATGCGCCGGATGCACGACCACGCCACCCGACCCTCGTCCCCGGCCTCGGCCGTGGCGCGATCGGTGCAGGCCGCCGGTGCCTGAGCCTGACCCGAACGAGGCGGCTGCACCGCGGACGGCACTCGTCAGTGCCCTGCAGGCGCGCGCCATGGCCCTGATCACGCTCGTTGCCGCGCCGGTGGTCGTCGTCCTCGCGCTCACGACAGGCTCCGCCGCACCGTCGGCCGCCGCCAACCGGCACGTCGCGCTGGCCGATGCGCAAACCCAGCTTGCGAGCCTGCGCCTGCCCCGCGGCGCGGTCCGCTCGCCCGCGAAGCCGGCCGGGGAGGACGGCCCCGGCTACCCGACGGACACCTGGGCGGGACTGCGCCCCGGGACGCCGGGCACGACCGGGGTCGGCGCCGCGTACTGGACCGCGCCCGGCTCGCCGCTGGCGGCGGAGGACTTCGTCGAGCGCCACCCGCCCGCGGGGTCGAAGGTCAGCGGCTCCCAGAGCGGCTATGCCGAGGGGTACGGCACCGTGATCGACTTCCAGTGGCCGCCCGTCACGAACGTGCTCGCGGCCCGCACTCTGACGCTGGTGATCGAGCAGCTGAAGGGTGGCGGGACCGGCTTCAGCGCCTACTCGGAGGCGGCGTGGATCACGCCCAGGGGGCGTCTCGATCGGATCCCGTCCGGCGTTCGCGAGCTGCGCGTGCTCGCGGGGGCGGTCACCGGGCTCGGCTTCACGGGTCCCACGCAACGGGCTCTGATCACCTCGCAGGCGGCGATCAACCGCGTCGTCGCGCTGCTCGATTCGCTCCCGTTCGAACCCCCCGGCGCGGACTACGGCTGCGGTTTCGCCTGCCGCGGCCTGGCGCAGGTGCGTCTCACCTTCTACGGCCGCTCCACCGCGCGAGCGCTCGCCACCGCCGTCTACAGCTACGCGCTGCCCCGGCCGAGCGGCGGTCTTGAATCGGTTTCGCTGACGCTCGGCTCAAAGCGGCAGGCGGTGCTGATGCCGTCATGGCAGCCCGGATCGGGAGTCGCCGCGTTCCCGCGGCTCTTCCCGCGACTGCAGGCCGCGCTCAAAATCAGCCTGCCGACGAAACTACCCGACTGAGACCGGACCGCCCCGGGTGCCGGGCGCTCAGGTTCAGGAGCGCGCCTTCGGCGCGCCGGGGAAGGCCGGAGCGGGAGCCTCGCCGGCGACGGTCTCGACCGCCGGACGCAGGTGCTCATCCGTGCTCGCCGCGATGAGCGCACCGCGGCTTCCCTCGCCGCTCAGCGCATCCCTGAAGCCGCGCAGACCGCTGCCCAGCGAGTGACCCATCTCCGGCAGGCGCTTGGCGCCGAAGACGAGCAGCACGACAACCAGCAGGATCAGGATGTGAAGTGGGTTTTCCAGCCCCATGTTCGCTAACCCTTTCGACGCGATTTGCCCTCCGGCTCGAGGGCGTTTCGATGACTGGCTACGTTCGCGCCGCGAGCGCGGATCAGTGCCCACGCCGTTCTCAACAATCGCGGCGAATGGCACAACGCCGGCGACACCGACCCGCAACGGCAGCTACATCTCGCCGTTCTACCGTGTGACCACATGCGTTACGTTGACCGAAGGGAGTTCACCATGCACGACGAGCCGGAGGTCTGCACCCCTTCCGAACCGGAACTCGAGCTCGCGAGCGACCTCGCGCACTACATCAGCATCCAGGCCGAGGGGACCAGGGACAGCGAGCGGCTGTGGATCTACGCCGCGGCCCGGCAGATCGAACGGTTGCTGTCGGGTTCGGCGACCTCGATCGACTTCGCCGCGGCCCGCAGTCACCTGCAGATCCTGGACAGGTCGGGGCAGCTGGGGCGCCAGGGAACGTCGCCCCAGGAGCGCCTGCGCGTCTCGCGGCAGCCGGCGGCCAAGGCGGAGTGCGAGAGCCGCCAGCGGCGGGCGGCCTGACGTTCCGCGCGGCGCGGGGCCGCGCGCAGGCGTCACGCTCGCAGACCGCCTCAGCCCGTCGCGCCTCCCGGGGCGGGCGCCGTCAGCAGGCCCGCGCACTTCGCGTTGGCCGCGATGAACTTGCTGGTCGTGCGGTTCACCTTCGTGCCGAAGACGAACCCGGTGCCGCTGAAGTTCGGCTTCGGCAGGCTGACACCATGGGTCTTCATGCAGGCCGCGTAGCTGATCACCTCGGCGCGGTACTGCGGCGAGGCGACGCCGCCGAACCCGCTCGCGCCGGTCGCGCCGAAGCGCCCGCGGCCGAAGCCGCCGAAGCCGGCCGCCCCGCCGCACTTGGCGAACGCCGCCGCGAACTTTGGGTTGCTCGCGAATCCGCCGGCGCCGCCGGGCGGGAAGCCCGTTCCCGGTGCGCCGGTCCCACCGGTCGCGCCGAAGAAGCGCCGCCCGCTCGCGCCGGTCGCGCCGAAGCGGCGGAACGGCCCGGTCGCGCCGGTCGCGCCGAAGCGCCGCCCGCCGAAGCCGCCGCCGGCCGGCAGGGTGACGCCGTACTTCTTCAGGCAGGCCGTGAGCTTCGCCCGCGTTGCGGCGAAGGCGGCGCCGGGGGTGGCGCCCGCCGAGGTGCTCGGTGTGCTGCTCGTGGAGGTCGTCGACGTCGTCGTCGGCGAGCTGCCGCCGCAGGCGGCCAGCACGAGCGCCGCCAGGATGGCGGTGACGGGGACGGCGATGACGCGTGACCTGATTTTCATTTACTGCTCCTTGTGTCTATCCGCCGCCGCCGAAGAGGCCGGCCGAGCCGCTGGTTGATGTGGCGCCGGTGCCTGTGCCGCCGCCGAAGAGGGATGCGAGGCCGCCGGCCGCCGAGGCGGCGGAGTGGCCCGAGTCGCTGACGGTGCTCGCGGTGAGGGCGCCGCTGGCGCCGGTGACGCCGGTCGCGACGACCGAATCGCCCGGCTCGATCGCCTTCGCGCCGACCGACTCTGACTTGGTGATCTTCGACTCGGGGGTCGTGATCACCTCGGTCATCGTGCCCGCCGCGCTCGTCACGTAGAGCTTGTTGCCGGAGATGTCGGTGACGGTGCCGATCGTCTCGCCCGACCCCGCGGCGCCGCCGCCGAACAGCGACGCGAAGCGGCTGAAGCCGCCGCCCGCCCCCGCCGCGCCGCTCGCGCCGGTCGCGCCGACGCCGAAGCGCGAGCTCGCGGCGCCGAGCACGCTCGTCGAGCCGGACTGCTGGTTCTTCTGCACCAGCACGCCGCCGATGAAGCCGCAGGCGGCGAACAGGATCAGCATCAGGACCACCGTCAGCGGCGTGAGGAAACGCGCGCGCGGGCGGGGCGGGAGCTCGTCGGGCTCCTCGTACCAGCCCTCGGCGCTCTCGGGCGCGGGCGGGCGCGGCGGTTGAGGTGGAGCGGCGTCGTGTGGGGTCATGTCACTCAAAGCGCAGAGCCTCGATCGGTCGGAGGGCGGCGGCGCGGCCCGCCGGATAGGTGCCGAAGAACAAGCCGGTCAGCACGGCCGCGCCGAAGGCGAGGAAGATCGAATAGGTCGCGATCGCGGGGTGCACGCCCGCGATCGTGAACTGGCTGCCGATCACGCCGAGCGCAACACCGGCGAGACCGCCGAAGAACGAGACGAGCACGGCCTCGGTCAGGAACTGCTTGAGGATGTCGCTGCGGCGGGCGCCGACCGCCTTGCGGATGCCGATCTCGCGGGTGCGCTCGGTGACGCTGACGAGCATGATGTTCAT